>JACPZK010000018.1 GCA_016195565.1 Nitrospirota bacterium
CTGCTACTGACGCCTCATTCCTCAAGCCTGCCAATACCATTTTCTGCTTCTCTTCTGCGCTCCATTTCTTTCTTGCCATCTGCTTCCTCCTTCCGGAGGACTAACTTACCAGTTGTTCCTAATTTCGTCAAACCCTACATCAGGTCTTTCTTCTTGCATCCCTCTTTTTTCTCCCATCAATCATATCTATCCCTCTAAAAATTAACTAATAATAATACGTTATCGCTATGAAAAACAAGAATTATCTGTGTGCTTTGTTATTGAAACAAGGGGAGCGACTTCGCCGCGACCAAAAAGTCTATTTCAAAGGTTCAATCTTTCTGGGGATTTGATAGCTGCGTATCTCAGGCATGTGTCAGTTGGGCGGTGATTTTGGTTCCGGTTAATTCGGCATAAAGAGAATCCGGGCATAAATCAATGCCGCCCGGCCATGCCACTGTATGACTCACAGGATCGATGAAAGCAGCTTCAAAAACTGCGCGGTCTTTCCAAACTGAAAAAACACCCTTACCGGCAACATCGGACAAATCAACAACACCTTCAACATTATCCGAAAATTTTATCCAAATCCGGAATCCTTCAAGCGTCCTAACATCTGTTATCTTATGCATAAAACACCTCCGGCATAACTACATTTTATCATATCCTGTTTTATAATTTTTAACAAACTTTCATATTTCCAAAAACCACTGTCACCCTTTCCAATTCCTATATCAACACCAGTTCTTCTGAATATTTCCTGAATAATTCAAGGCCCTTTTTATGCTCGTCTCCGAAGTCATAGGAAATCTGCTTCCAGTAAGATATAAGTTCGCTCTCTGTCAGGATACCTTTAAGCGGTGATTCCGAGGCAATCATCTTGAAGTTTTCCAATGCGCGTTTCTTTGACCTGTTTAAATCGCTCTTGAATCTCTTCAGGAGTTCAGCCTTTTCTTTGCAGCAGTCTTTCTTGTAAATCCAAAGCGCATAAGTAAAAGGCAGTCCTGTGTGCTTTTGCCATAGCTCCCCGAGGTCATAAATATAAAAAAGTCGGGAGTTTTTATTTTCACTTTTCACTTTTAACTTTGAATTTTGAATTTTGAATTTCTTAACTGCTTTAAGCGCATCGTCGCCGATTAGAAGATACGCCTCTGCTGCAGAGGGCAGCGAATTTAGATGAATATCCGCAGTCTTTAAATCGCATTTCACTTTATAAAATCTTTCAAAAATAATTCTCAGCAGGGCAACAGACGTCTCAGACTGAGACGATGTCAGAACCGGCAATCCGTTTAATTCCTCTATTGGTTTTCTGCTGAGAAGGATGATGCTTCCGACAGGGCCCATTGAACTTATTGAGTGGTTCTCTATAATTGCATACTCATCGTTGTATTTCAAATATTCTATGGATGATGAAGGACTGACATCAACCTCTCCAGTACGGAGCATATGGTTGAGGGCAGAAGGCACACCCTCTATAAATTCATATTCCGAACAATCGCATTCCCTCTCAAGGATATAAAATATCGGGAATAAATTTGCATAAGGAATTTTGCCTATCCTGAG
The DNA here is from genome assembly GCA_016195565.1 of Nitrospirota bacterium. Taxonomy (NCBI): domain Bacteria; kingdom Pseudomonadati; phylum Nitrospirota; species Nitrospirota bacterium. The sequence goes on from JACPZK010000018.1 coordinate 1,543, forward strand.
TTTTTTATCCGCCATGTATTTGCCAAAACATGCTATAGGGTATCAGTTTCCATATCTATAATGTCATTCCGCACTTGATGCGGAATCCAGCACCATTCTACTTTCTGGATTCCTGCTTTCGCAGGAATGACAAAGAAAAACATGTCATCATTTTTACCCCAAAACAAAACTTTGATAAATTCTTTTATTAAAGATACTTTCTGATAATTTCCATGTTCAGATTTTTTAAGACTGTTTTCTCAAACGCCTCATCCGACATATCATCAAGGTAAGGGAAAATACCGATAAGCGGGACAGGACTCAACCGTTCTATAACCTGAGGGTTCGTCTTTTCTGCCATGCTGCCTTCGGACTGATAGGGATAATTAATAATTATACCCGCGACCTTAAGTCCTTCTTTCAGCGCATAATTCACTGTAAGCAATGTATGGTTTATTGTTCCGAGTCCCGGCCTTGCAACAACAACCAGCGGAAGCCCCATTTCTCTGGCAAGGTCCAGAACAAAGTAATCTTTGCTTATAGGCACTAATAATCCTCCAACCCCTTCGACAATAATTGCCTGATACGTCCTTCCAAGCTTATCAAACGCTCCTCGTATCCTGTTAAGATCAACTGTTGTTCCTTCCATTTCAGCAGAAACCATCGGCGCCAACCCATGTTCAAAACAGCAGGGGGTTATATGGCTTACTGTCTCGTCCATATGTGCAATTTCTTTCAGGAACATGCCGTCAGAAGGCACCATTACGTTTCCTTCTCTGGTACAGCCTGTTTCAACGGGCTTCATACCGCACGCCTTCACCCCAAGAAGACCAGCAGCTTTTATCAGCGCTGCTGCAACTACGGTTTTTCCAACGCCTGTGTCAGTCCCTGTTACAAAAAAACCCTTCATACAATCCTGCTATCAAGACAAAAAACCTGTCCTGTTATATTATCCGTCGTCAAGAGATAAACAATAAACCCTGCCGTATCCTTCGGACCGGATAATTTCCCTGTAATGCTCTCCATCTTTGCCGTCGTCATTGCCTTCTCAGATGCCTTTCCCATTTCAGTCTGCATATATCCCGGAAGCAGCGCATTAACTCTGATATTGTATTCAGCAAGCTCTTTCGCCGCAGTATAAGTCAGGCCGAGAACCCCTGCCTTTGATGCGCTGTATGCCACCTGCCCCTCTCTTCCTTTAAGCCCTGAATACGAGGAGATATTTATAATATGGCCGCCTCCTGATTTTATCATAAAATGAGAGAATACCCTGATAGTATTGCAGCATCCTTTAAGATTTACCCTCAGAACCTCGTCCCATTCTTCCTCTTTCAGTTTAATCATCAAATTGTCTTTTGTTATCCCGGCGTTATTTACAAGGACATCCACCCTTCCCCATTTCTCGTAAACCGCCTCTGCCATTTTTTCAACATGCTTTATGTCACCGACATCAGCTTTTATTAATAGCGTATCCGAGGCAATCTCATCAGCCACTTTAGCCGCCTCTTTCTCTGATGAAAGATAATTCACGGCGACATTGTAGCCGCTTTTCCCGAGCGTAATGGCAATCTCTTTTCCAAGCCCTCTTGATGAGCCTGTGACTACTGCAACACGCAATATTATTCCTCCAATCTCAGGATTTTAGCATATCACAAAAACTTGCAGATTATAGGGAAATAATGTAACTTTAAGCAGTAATATCAAAAGGAGAATTTATTATGAAAACCCTGTGGGCGCCGTGGAGAATGGAATACATACTCGGACAAAAAGAGCCTGAGTGCATATTCTGTTCTTATCCTAAGAAAAACAAGGACAGGGAAAGCCTTATCCTCTACCGCAGTTCCCATAACTTTGTGATGATGAATAAATACCCTTACAACAACGGGCATATTATGGTCGTTCCCTACATCCACACTTCAACACTGGACGGATTTGCTGACGAAGTCCTGCTGGACTTCATGAAGGTCACACAGCATTCCCTTAAATGTCTCAAGGAAGCATTCAGGCCTGAAGGGTTTAATATAGGGATTAATATCGGCGCTGTTGCAGGAGCGGGAATGGAAGAGCATGTCCATCTTCACATGGTGCCGCGATGGGCCGGTGATACGAGCTTTATGTCAGTGCTCGGTGAGATACGCGTAGTCCCCGAACACATAATGGAGACTTACGACAAACTGTATCCGGTATTTAATAAATAGATTATTTCTCTTTCTTCTTTGCCTCGTCCCAGAGCTTATCCATCTCCTCAAGCGTCATATCAGAGAGGTTTCTCTTCTTATCTGCTGCCTTCATCTCTATATAGCGGAATCTTGAGATGAACTTGCTTATGGTCTTTCTCAGAGCGTCCTCAGGGTTGACGCCCACAAACCTTGAAATATTCACAAGCATAAAGAATATGTCTCCAAGCTCATCCTCTATCTCCGGTTGTTTTTTATTCTTAAGCGCTTTTCTAAATTCTTTTAATTCTTCATTCATCTTTTTAAAGACATCCTCTGTCTTTTCCCAGTCAAACCCTACTCTTGCAGCTTTTTTCTGAAGCTTGTGCGCCCTCAGAAGTGACGGCAGCGCCTTCGGCACTCCTTCAAGAATAGATTCTTTATGTTTTCCCTCTCTCTTCTTTTCTTCATCCCACCGCTTTCTAAGCTCTTCCTTATTTTTATATTTCGCCTTTCCAAATACATGAGGATGGCGCCTTAACATTTTCCAGCTTATCTTTTCTATAACATCATCGAGATCAAATTCATTCCTTTCCTTTGCAAGCTGGCAGTGAAAGACTATCTGAAACAGGAGATCTCCAAGTTCTTCCTTTATTTTCTCACTATCTCCTTCATCCAGAGCCTCAAGGACTTCATAAGTTTCCTCAAGAAGAAAGGGCTTAAGAGAATCCCTCGTCTGCTCCTTATCCCACGGACACCCCTTATCCCCGCGGAGAGCGGACATTATATCAACGAGCTTTTTAAGATTCGTCATCTCACTATGATAGCAGATTAATTAAATACCTTTCAGAAGGCTGTGTTTGAATTGAGACAATCCATGCCATCGAACCCTTTGAGCGGCATCAGAGAATTTTTGGTAACAAATCTCGGCGAAGTGGAAGATAAGCAATTTCAACTGTCTGAGTTCCCCGACTATTTCGGGGAACGAGTTTTGAAATTGCCTGTAACAAGCCATAGATTTGTCAAAAAGTCTCTGCAAAAAGCGAAAAGGTGTTCGTTGGCAGTGTAGGAGCTCTTCCCGAAAGACAGGCGCAGCCTTCTCAACAAAACTCATTGACATTAAGACGCTGCGGATTTATTCTTAATAAAGAGGAGGGCAGAGAAATGAAACACATACATAAATACACATCAGTTTCCCATCCCGGCCTTACATCCGAAGCAATGTCTCTTGGCATCAAAGCGGCAGAAATCAGAAAATGCGAATCCTGTCAGAAAGAAATGACGTTTATCCAGACAAAAAAGGATAAATGGATTCCGCTGTTTAAAGATGAAGCTGCTGACGAACAGAATATACTCTTAGCGTAAGACACGGCTTCAGTGCACCGAACACGAAAAACATGGGTCATACGCCCGCACGAGCATCTCGCACATGAGAATCAGTTCCTCTTCCGGCTTATCTATATTTTCAGTCACAAGCTTTTTGAGAGACTCTTCAAGATTAAGAAAGTTGTGCGCTGTCGGCGTTACGATATTTGCCTTTGTTATTACTCCTCTCCCGTCTATCTCGTAATAGTGATAAAGCATCCCGCGCGGCGCCTCTGTCAAAGCAGAGCCGGCGCCTTCCCTAACCTTAAAATCAGCAAAATAATTTTTTACTGATTTTAACGAAAGCCCTCTGAGAAGTATGGCGCACTCCTGTAAAGCATGGACTATCTCAACGGCCTGTGCAAGATTATTAAGGAAAGGGTTGCCGCCTCCTGTAAAACCAAGGTCCTCCGAAGCCTTTTTTGCATCAGGCAAGAGATTATCAAATCCGAGATTAATTCTTGAAAGCGCTCCTGCCATAAGAGAGCCTCTATCCTTTAGAATTGTCCTCTTTGCATTTGAGTAAGGAACTTCGTCCTCAATAAAATAAGATGCGTATTCATGCTCTTTGATATTTAGTCCCTTTGTTGATGAAATCATGCCTCCGTTTATCGCATATTCACCTTTACCTTTCAGCGCCACGAACTCCGCATGATTTTCCAGAGCAGGGCATTTAAGTTCTGATGCCATCTTTAATGTTTCAAGAGCATCCCCATGCAGAGATTCAAGCTCCCATGCAGCTTTCTCTGTATCAGCTTTTGACGGAACCTTTGTAAACCCGCCGACAACCATTGAAACAGGATGCAATGCCCTGCCGCCGAAAAGGGCGGTAATGCTGTTTGCCGCTTCCTTTAATCTCAGGAATCTCTTAATATCTTTCTCAAAATGCGGCAGCATCTCCACTACGGAATTAAGCCTGAAAAAATCCGGAAGCGCAAGGATATAAAGGTGCGCAAGATGGCTTGAGAGAATCTGGCTCAAGGCAAGTATCTTTCGTATTCTTTTAACTTCAGGAGAAGGCGTCAAACCGAACGCATTTTCCATTGCCCTTATCGCTGTCGTCATGTGGGATACAGGACATATCCCGCATATCCTTGCAACTATGTCCGGAACCTCGTCAAATTTCCTTCCCACAAGAAAACCCTCAAAGAAACGCGGAGGCTCCCAGATATTAAGCCTGAGTTCTTTGAGTTTTCCTTCCTCTATCTCAAGCTTTACAGAGCTCTCACCCTCAACGCGGGCTATGTAATTTATATCAATCTTCATACACCATCTCAACTGCTTTTCTGAACTCAATTGTATCAGCGCCAAACTCTGTAAACTTCCTTATGATGTCATCCCGCGATATTCCCATTGCCTTGAATTTTTTCGCAAGCCCAGGGGCATTCGCCTGCTTCATGGGCCCGAAGCATGAATAACACGCCCTGTTCATTGAAGGACAGAGCGCGCCGCAGCCTGCATTTGTCACAGGCCCCATACACGGCATATCATCTGCAATTAAAACGCATATATTGCCTTTCAGCTTGCACTCAATGCAAACGCTGTACTGAGGGAAATCAGGCTTCCTTCCTGTCAGAACAGATGTCAGAGCCTCGTATAAATCCCTCTCAACTGGAGGGCATCCGCGTATATAACCATCCACTTTCACATACGCATCAACTGCATGGGGTTTGATTGAATGTATTGAAGAGAGATTTTTATAAACTCTCTTCTCGACCTCCAGTTCCGGCGATGTTGCCTTTATAGCCGGAATGCCGCCAATTACCGCGCATGAGCCTATCGCAAAAAGCTTTTTGCTATGCTCTCTTATCATCTTCAGCTCATCAACCTGCCATGCCTCTGTTATTGTGCCTTCAACAAGGGCTATGTCAAACGGCCCTTCAGGTATGCCTTTCCGTGAAAGCAGTTTTATAAATACAAAATCAAAACTCGCAAGCACTTCAGGAACATGTTTCTGCACATAGGCAAAAAAATAAGAACAGCCCATGCAGCATGAATACTTAAAGAATCCAAGCCTGAGTTTATTCATAACTTACAGCACCCCGTCCGGCAGCCCGCGCACTTCTTTATATGAAAATACAGGGCCGTCCTTGCACACAAATAAACCCGAATGCTGGCAGTGCCCGCACTGGGCAATACCGCACTTCATCCTTCTTTCAAGCGATACATAAAGCGATGACTGTGACATGCCATGCATCATAAGCCCCCTGCATATAAAACGCATCATTATCTCAGGCCCGCAGACAAAAGCAATGACCCTTTCAGGCTTTATCTTTACCCTGTCAAGCAAATCAGTAACAAGTCCGACATTAATCCCCCCTGACCACTCTTTAGTAAAGGGGGGATGGGGGGATTTAGAGACATCAGAGACCTCGTCCACGGTTATATAGAGTGAAATATCTTTCTCCCAGATTTTGAACTCATCCATAAAAAGCATATTTTTTTCATTTCTTGCGCCATATATAAGGCTCACATCTCCGAATGATTCTCTGCTGTTTAAGATTAAATGAATAACAGGCCTGAGCGGTGCAAGCCCCAAACCTCCTGCAATGATGAGAACATCCCTCTTCTCTGCCTTCTTAACAGGCCAGCCCCTGCCATAGGGCCCCCTGAAGAAAAGCTCATCCCCCTTTTTAAAATCCTTCAAAAAATCCGTCACTCTTCCTACGGACTTTATCGTGTGTTTAAAAGAGCCGTCTCGCAGAGTCGAGTCTCCGACCTGCATAATTGCGCTCAGGGAAATAGGCGCCTCGCCGACACCCGGGTAACCTATCATATTAAACTGACCCGGTTCTGCGACAAATGAAAACTCTGTTGAGAGTGTGTATGTCTTAACTCCCTCTGCCTCCGGCCTTATATCCTTAATTATTGCTTTTATTGGTGTTAGCGGGTTTTTCAACTTTTAACCTTTAACTTTTAACTTTGAATTTTTGTATCTCTTTTGTTATCTCTGTAAGGTCAATCCCTGTCGGACACCATGTTATGCATCTGCCGCACCCGACAGTTCCCAAAACTCCGTACTGATTTGTCTGTCCTAACTTATGAGTAACAAACTGTCTGAGCCTTGCAGCCCTCCTCTGCCTGAAATTGCCTCCATGGACTTCCGCAAATTTCATATCCTGACATGCATCAAAACACCTGTATCTTGTTACAGTCTTAAGATCCATGCTCATCTCATCTCTCAGGTCATAACAGAAACATGTCGGGCATACCATGACACAGTTTGCGCATGAGAGACATTTCTCTTCCGCTGTCTGCTGCCAGATATGGTGCTCCATGTTCTCCGCAAAAATATTGTCAAGCCCTGAAACATTTATATTTTTTTTAAATTTACCATGCATTGATTTTTCCTTTTCTGCTTTAAACCTCATCTCATCCTGTCCTGCGCCTCTGCCTTCAAGCCCGAATAATTCCTCTGCTTCTCTGCTTTTTATCTCTACGAGATATTCGCTTTCAAAATTCGTTAGGAGCATGTCATAGCCTCCTGCTGCGTGAAGAAAAGGCCCGGCGCCGACCGATGAGCAGAAGCAGTTCTCTGAGACGCGTGCGCAGTTCAACGAGATGATTAGAGTATTTTTCCGCCTTGCTTCATAGTGCGGGTCTTTAAATGTACGAAGAAAGGTCCTGTCAAGGTAGAGTATTGCATTCACATCGCAGGGATGCACTCCTGTAATTATCTGCTTTTCTGCAATTGGAGCAATTTCATCTATTGTTATCTTCCCATTCATAGCAAATCTGAAAAGCTCTTCATTCGGTTTATAGAGAAAAAGTTTTCCGGGAGAGAGCATGGTGGTTTCATATTCCATAAAAAGCTCTTTCGAAGAATCCACTTCTTTGAAAACAGCATGCCTGCCTGTTTTTGTAGGCCCTATGAGCTTGTAATCTTTCTTCAAAGAATCAAGCCACAGGAGAAAAGCCTTTTTGGGAATCAGACGTTTAAATTTTTGGAAAGTGCGTTCCCCAGTCATACCATTTCCAGACATCCCTTGTCAGGTCTTTATATTCGGTTTTTATATGCTCAAACAGGCGTGCATTTTCTATTGCAATAGCGCCCTGACAGGCAAGGGCAGAAAGAAAATCTATCTCTGATTCGCTGAAGGTATAAGGGATAGATGTATATACCCTGAGGACTCCTATTGCTTTCCCCCTGACAGTAAGGGGCAGAGAAAGAAGCGACATTATGCCTTCACTTATTATCTCATCCGGATACTGAAGCCTTTTGTCTTTCCTGATGTCAGGCGCTGATACAACCTTACATCTCAGGCACTCTCTGTCTATGGGGCTCTTCGCAACTTCAACCGGCCCTTTTCCCAGATATGCCCTGCTCAAGCCGTAAGCTGCCTTGACCTCAAGCGTCCCTTTTTCCTCGTCAAGAAGCCTGATTGATGAAGCCCTCAGCCTTAACGTCTTTGCGGCATTTTCCACTATCATCTGGAGAACTTTATCGAGTGAAAGGGTTGAACTTATGGACTGGGATATTTTTATCAAGGCGCGCATTTCATCCCATATCCTTGCCCTGTCTGCAAGTATGCCTCCCAGAAATGCAAGCGCCCTGAGCCTCTCTATCTCTCCGGCGGTAAAATCATGAGGCGCTGCTGTATAGACCCTGACAACGCCTATAGCCCTCTTATCCGCCATAAGCGGAACGCTGAGCACTGATTTGATGCCCTCTCTCTTAGCCTCCTCAAGATACAGGACATGCGGCTCTTTCAATATGTTCTTAGTCTTTACAGTCTTTCCTTTAAGAACCTTCTGATCCACAGGATGTTTTTTCAGAACAACAGGGCCTTTTTTCAGATATTTCTTGCTCAGGCCGTATGCAGCCACAATCTCAAGGGTCTGATTCTTTTCATCAAGCAGCCTGATTGTTGAGCCTTTAACATCCATAATCTCTGTGATATTTTTTGCGAGGATGTTCAGTGTGGTATCGAGGTTGCGCGCCTTAGCCAGTTCACCGCAGAGAGCGCACATATCGTCTTGATGTCTCTTCATAAGACAACCCTATCAAACAGAAAAAGGGTTGTCAAGCAGCAGCAAATATATATAACGTCCCGAGAATCTCATTTAAAAAAGTTACCTAATTACTGAGCATGAACAGCTGTCCCTTTTTTTATTTCTTTAATTATAAAGTTTTGTGTTTATCCGTCTTGCCAAATATATACCTATAGCCGCACCAAAAAATAAACCGCTGACATAGCCAATGAAAGCTCCCAATGTACTCCAGCGTGTTGCCCCAAAAAGCTTTTCGATCAAAAGACCGCTCCCCCAAAACAAGGAAAATGCGCATAGGGAAGCCAGTACAGACGAGAATACGAAATAAGCCGCAAAGTGTCTTGATTTTTTAAAAAGTAGTGCGATAATGCCCAATGCAATACCTAACGCTACCAACAAAAAGAGTGCACCGATCATCGGAAACATTTTTTATTTTTCCTCATTTAACATGTTTTCACTTGCAGCCACAGTTATTTGCAGGCTCTGTCCACTGGAATGTTTGTGTAATACTTCTCATTGCTCCAGTGTTGCTTGTTCTATTTGGAACCGCATGCAAAAAGAATGAATAAGTGCCGGCTACGTTTGTGATAGTGAATGTGACTGTACTATTGCCGTTATTAATAATGCTTGCACCAGCAAATCCTCCAACCTGAGCCGATGTGCTTGATAAATCAGCCGTGAGTGGGTTCACTGTTGTGTCCCAATATGCTTCAACGGTGCCATATTTACCTTTACCTAAACTCTTGCAGCCGCCCTTCTTAAATTCATAGCGTAAATTTTGTACCCCTATGGAATTTTGCATCTCCTGCGTTTCAACAGTGTTAGGACCATAGAACCTGTTGTTACTGCCTTGACCAAGTGTCCAATCCCAGAAGAAGTTCCAATTGCTTTTCCAAGTAAGCCCTAAAGGGTCTTTACGGTTCACCGGATTATTACCGACATACGTATAGAGATTCACATCCCCGCCCTCGAACCCAATAGGATCTTCGCTAAGGAATCTTCCGCTTTCGGGATCATACCAACGAGCTTCTGAAATACCGGCATATAAGAACAGTGATAAAATCGCAACGAGAACAAGAACTGAATTCTTCATTGTTTCCCCCCTTTGCTTGTCATCGCGTCTTCTTTTGCTTTCTTTTTCATCATTTTTATATACTCCTCAGCAGGAGGTCTCACTAATCCAAGCTCTTTTGCCTTTTTCTTATAAGACAAACCCTTTATCCAGTATTCTTCCGCGTCCACTTCCGCGTCTATCCCAGTAAGGTTTCTACTATAAATCAAATACGCCCGCCCAAGAGAGTCATTAATCTCAGCAGAATTGGGGCTCATTTTAACACACTTTTCAAGAAACCTGACAGCTCTTTTGATATCACCTTGCATGCCCAAAGAAACAGCAACGCCTGCAATTAAGTCGGCAAGCAATTCACGATGAGTCATAGTCTTAAGATAAGTCCCACTTTTAATGCCTCTTTCTGATATTTGAAACTCCCTAATATAGTCCTTGTCAGATGAATACCCGCCACCGCCGGTTACTTCGATATTCTGTTCCCCGAAATTCGGATCGACATACCTCAAAAAAAGATGATCGGGTGCGCCCACCGCATAGACGGGGTAACCGAGTCGTTGAGCAATCGCAAGATAAAGAAGCGGCATAGAAACACAATTACCTTTTTTCCTGTCAAGAATACCATTTATGTAACGATTCTTTAGATTTCTGCCGTAAGGATCTGAAAAATCGTATTTTATTCCAGCAATCTTAAAGAAAAAAGTATTTAATGCTCTAATCCTATAATCTGGGTCTTTACTGCCCTTTGTGAGAATCCTGGCACCATTTGCCATCTCATCAATTTTTGCAGAATACGCTTTGATATCAATATCTGGATATATTTCTTTAGCAAGAATAAGGCCTGCAATACCGATATCGATTTTTTCTTCTGGCAGATTAAAGAGAGATTCTACAGAATAATTCTTATCAGCAGCAAAAGAGTAGGCATACGCAAACAATATCTGGATAATTGAGTAAATTATTAATACCCATTTCATGAGGTATGCCTCCTCCGAAAACTGAAATAAATATATCTTTAGTCTGGGGTTAATGTCAAGGGGTCGCGATTATATCTTCGCATCTTATAACTTCTATGTAAATATGGGGCAACCCTAAATTGTATTTCATCCTTTACCACTTTGTTAGACTTCTTCTTTCAAAACTTAAGCATTATCCCGCCTTCTCAAGAATCTGTCCTGCTCGACTTTTTCGGAACAACTATTTCGAGTTTAAAGTTAGTCCCACCAGATTTTCAAGTTTATAATAATTAGCCGGGATATCATATCCCAGCGCCTCATGCGGCCTATAGGTATTGTATTTTATCCTGTA
>JACPZK010000019.1 GCA_016195565.1 Nitrospirota bacterium
CCTACAGGATAAAATACAATACCTATAGGCCGCATGAGGCGCTGGGATATGATATCCCGGCTAATTATTATAAACTTGAAAATCTGGTGGGACTAACTTTAAACTCGAAATAGTTGTTCCGAAAAAGTCGAGCAGGACAAATTTATCTGGACATGAATATTTATAACCGCCCTTTTGACGATCAGTCGCAGGTAAGAATACGTCTTGAGACCATAGCGATATTTTCTATTCTTCAGAAAATCAAGAACAAAGAGCTTACACTTTTGTGGTCATTTATGATTGACTATGAAAACAGCTTGAATCCTTATGATGATGTGAGGCAGGAAATTGAGATGGCTGTTTCCCTTGCAAGCGAGAGTATAACACCTGATGAGTCTGTTTTGACTGCTGCAACGGAATTTGAGTCAAAAGGCATAACGCCGAGAGATTCCATGCATCTTGCCTGCGCTTTAAAAGGGAAAGCTGAGTATTTTTTGACCTGTGATGATAAACTAATAAAAAAGGCATCGGCTTTGGGTATGAATATAAAGATCATAAACCCTCTTAGGTTTATTGAAAATATGGAGGTAAATTAAAATGGCACAGATGGTAAGCGATGTGGAGATAAGAAAAAAAGGGATGAACGTTTTGTTTAAAAGCCTCGGCGAGGTGGATGCCATGCGGTTTTTGTCTCAGATTACATATGAGAAAAGGGATTACTTAAAACTTCAGGACGAGCTGTTCAAAGGCATGAGCGTAGAGGACATCTACAAAAAAGCAAAGAAACATGCTGAAAAGAAAAGGACAGGATAAGCTCCATATAGCGAAAATGCTTAAAGATTTTTAATAAAGGAAATCTATTTAAAAGCGGGCATAGCGTGCCGGATTTATGGTATGGGTATGTTTTAGTTTTTGATAGGGGATGAATCTTGGGTAGAATTCTTGATGTTTTAAAAGAAAAAGGAATTACCTATTATCAGTCAGAACGGTATAATCTTGATAGTTTCTATTTTGATAATTATCAAGATGAAGGGGAATTGTTCGAGAAGACTGGAATATTTGAAGATGAAAATAAACAAGGCAAAATTATTAAAGTTGAACCTAAAACGACCACCTCTCTTTTTAAATATTTTTTGGATGGTTCAAGAAGAACATATCGTATTGCAGAAGCTGAGATAGGCGATAAACTTGTGCCGATAGTTGCAGGACAAATCGGGTGCGGTGTTTGTAAAAGACTTGGTAATGAGATAAAGACCCATCAAATAAAAAGAAAAAATTGCTTGGTGCTTTATAACAGGATATCTGATGATGATTATAAGGATATTAAGAATAGAATAGAACAGACTGGTAGCATTGCAGTTGATAGATATGAATATAGCAGTAACATGGAAATACGACCAGAAAACAAAGCAATTGCAAGAATCCAAGATATTATGTATGACATGGAAATAGATTTATTAGAGGAAATGACTAAAAAGAATATTTTAAAGCATGGTGAAATGTTGGCAATTGATGGGTCATTGCAATTTTCAGATATAAGAGATGAAAGATATTTTTATAATGTTGTTGGTATCTCCAAAACCTTTAATCCAAATTTAAAAAATATGTTAAAAAGTAAAAATAAAAGTATTGGAACACTCTTGCCAAAATTAGAATATAGAGAAAGAACGCCGGTTTTTAAATATAATCAGACAGGCGAAAACCAGAGGTTTAGACAAACAATTGGCGCATGGTATTTGAGGATACGACCAAGAAATCAAGTAAAAAATCCATTAGACGGTATTGTAAAAATTGAAAAAATAGCAGTTGCAGATAAGGAAAAAGAAGATGGTTTTGAGACAGGTTTAATTAATAACATTTCGAGTTCTATCCTGTTAGAGAGAAATGTTACTTGTTATGGTAACGATTCAAGATGGGCAAGTCATATTTATCCAATATATTTAACTGAGATAATGATTAAAAATAGTTTTTTAAGTGATATTTATTTTCTGAATATTTTTTGAGGAGGTGTTTATGAAGAAGATAGGAAAGGTTTCAGCTACAGAAAAGTCACCAACAACAAATGACGAGTTTATTTTTTTGGTGGAAGATAATGAAGAAATTAAACCTTTTGATATTATTAAAGCAGACAATAATATTGGTGATAAAAAATCTATAACTTATGCAATTATTCAAGACATTTTCTATATAACTGATAGCCCGGGTCACATTGGCAACTATGTTTCCTCTGATTTTGGAGATTTAAACTCTGCCCCTTCAACAAAGAGATTAGGTGTAACCTACGCACAAGCAGTCGTCTTACATAACAATAAGGATGTATATATGCCATTAAGAGATGGAACGCTGGTTGAATTTGCGGGTGAAGATGAAATAAAGGAGGCATTAGGATTAGATAAAATAAAAAATCCGATACCTGCTGGTTTTTTAGATGTTTCTAATAACATAACCGTTCCGATATGTTTTAATAGTGATTTTCTAATAGGGCCGGAGGGTGCGCATTCAAATATTTCAGGGATCTCAGGACTTGCGACCAAAACATCCTATGCAATGTTTTTATTGCAGGCAATACAGCAAACAAAAAATGACGTGGCAATCATAATTTTAAATGTTAAAGGCAATGATTTATTAAGAATAGATGAGATAAATCCTTTATTAACAAATGAGCAAAAAAATGCATGGTCTAAAACAGGATTAGAGTGCAAACCATTTTCAAATGTCAAATATTTTTATCCATATAAAAATGATAAGGAGAATTGTTTCTGTAATACATCGTGCGAAAAAGACGCTTTAAATAATCAGTTTCAAAGCAATATGGCACAGACATATGCTTATACCTATGACCATGATAAAAACAATCTTGACCTCCTTTTTAGTAATATTGATGACCCGAATTTTACTATGGAGTCAATTTTAAATGTTGTCATAGAACACAGTGATTTTGACGATCTTGACTGGGACAGCTTTAAAAGTAAATTAGGTGAATATACAAAAAAAGGGCAAGGAAAAGGTGAAATCACTGTTCAATCATGGAGAAAATTTACACGTCTAATCAAAAAATCGATTGTTAATCAAATTTTTCAAAAATCTTTATCTAAAGATACAACTAAGAGGAATTACCATCTTTCTGATGAAATAAAAAAAATACAAAAAGGAGAAGCATTAGTTATTGACATTGCAAAATTAGAAGAACAAATACAAGGCTTTGTTTTCGGAGATATTTTGCAAGCCGTGAATGACTTAAAATTTGGTGAAACTGACAGAAGTGAAGATGATATCCCTAAAAAAATTATTATTTTTGTGGACGAGCTTAATAAATATGCTGCTGAAAATGCGCCAAAAAATTCTCCGATATTAAGAAATCTCCTTGAAATAACTGAAAGGGGTAGGTCAGAAGGAATTATTCTATTCTCAGCAGAACAATTTAAAAGTGCTGTTCATGATAGAGTAAAAGGTAATTGTTCTACTCATGTTTACGGGAGGACAAATGCGATTGAAATTTCTAAGCCTGATTACAGATACATTCCTAAAACTTTTACAAATATGATGACACGATTGGATACAGGAGAATTGATTGTCCAGCATTCCATTTTTAAGACATTGTTAAAGATTAAATTTCCTTATCCTTCATATTTTCAGAGAAAAGGTAACAGATAGTGGAACCAATCAAAATCGGTAAATTCACATTAGAATCACTAACCACTGGGATGTATAAGGATCCAAGAATCATTTTCAGAGAGTACATTCAAAATTCTACCGATGCTATTGATAATGCCGCTAAAGAAAAAGTCATAAAGACAGAAGAAGGTCGTATAGACATAACTATTGATGAGCAAAATAAAAAAATTGCTTTCAGAGACAATGGCATTGGTATTCCTAATAACAAAGTTTGGCATTTGCTCGGCGATATCGGCAATTCAGAAAAACGGTTTGAGGAAAGTAGGGGCTTTAGGGGCATTGGTAGACTCGGCGGGTTAAGCTATGCATCTGAACTTCAATTTATAACAAGTGCAAAAGGTGAGAATACTAAAACCACTGTATATTGGGACTGTAAAAAATTGAGAGAACTGCTTCAGCCAAATAAATACTCAGATTACGATTTAACAAAAGTCATAGATGAAATCTCATGTATAACAACAGACAAAGAAGATAAAGAAAAGCATTATTTTGAAGTTATTCTTGATGGAATAGATGAAAAATATATAGGGCTACTTGACATTTCAGATATTGAGGATTATTTATCTCAGGTTGCTCCTGTACCATTTAATGCGCAAAAGTTTCCATATTATTCTGATACAAAAGAGGGGATACTTACATTTTTAAAACAAATAAACAAACCACTTGAAGAATATAACATCTATTTAAATGGTAATCCTAATCCGATATATAAGCCATACAAGACATGGTTTCATGCTGATAAAAAAAAGGATGATATTAAGGAAGTAGATTTTTTTAAAAGATACAACAATAATGAGCTTCTTTTTTGGGGTTGGTATGCAAAAACAAATTGGTTAGGAACGGTAGATGATAAAAATATAAAAGGAATAAGAGTCAGAAAAAATAATATTCAGATAGGTGATGAAAATACACTGAACGATTTTTTTAAAGAAACAAGATTTAATGGGTGGTTTATTGGGGAGGTTTATGTTTATGACAAAAATATAATTCCGAACGCCAGAAGAGATGATTTTGAGAAAAATGAGGAATACAAATTATTCAAATCTGAGTTAGAAAAAATTACATGGCATGAGTTATCTAAAATTCCTAAAATATATTCAAAGGAGCGCACCGAAATAAAAGGTATTGAAGAAGCAGAAAAGACGCTCAATGAAGTCAAACAAGCATTAGAGAAGGGTCTTACTTCAGAGGTACAAAGAGAAGAATTATTTAAAAGCATAGATATTATTAAACCAAAAATCAAACCTAAAGAAACAAAGAAAGAGTCAATAACTTTACGTCCAGACATTGAAAAAAAGAAGGAAAAAATCCATTCAAAATTAATCGCTCTAGAAAACAAAATCATTGATGCAGATATTTACCGAGTAAGAGATATTCCTTCTTCTTATCCAAGAGAAGTACGTAAGGTTATCAGCATAATTTTTGAGATAATTGATGACACTTTGCGAAAAGAAGATGCGGAAAAACTCATTGATAACATCATAGATACACTACAAAGAAAGCCTAAAGATAACAAGAAAAAATGAGTAGAAGAATATTGTTAATTGAACCTGCATATAAAAATAAATATCCTCCACTAGGATTAATGAAAATAAGTGCCTATCACAAAATGTTGGGGGATGATGTAACTTTTTTTAAAGGTAAGTCTAAAGAATTAAGAGAAAAAAAATGGGATAGGATTTATGTCACAACATTATTTTCATTTTATTGGAAGACAACAATAGAGACCATAGAATTTTACAAAAGAAGCGTTAACAAGATAAGGGATTTTAAAGTCGGTGGCATTATGGCATCCATATTAGCAGAAGAAATATACAAAGAAACTCATACTAAACCTATAGTTGGATTGCTGGATAAGCCAAGAATGCTGGATAATGATAACAACATTATTGTTGACCATGTTGTGCCTGATTATGACATCTTAGATGAAATAGACTATAAATATCCTGCTAAGGACTCTTATTTTGGATATATGACACGAGGGTGTATTAAAAGATGTTCGTTCTGTGCAGTTCCAAAGTTGGAACCCAAATATAAACATTATATATCCATAAAAGAGCAGATTAAAGAAATAGACAGAAAATATGGTCATAAGAAAAATCTTCTTTTGCTTGATAATAATGTCCTAGCATCAAAGCATTTTCCGAGAATCATTGAAGAAATCAAAGAGATTGGTTTTTATAGGGGTTCAAAATATCAACACCCAGTAAAATTTAAATTATTGATGGAGAGATTTAAAAATGGTGAAATCAATAGCGAGATACTACTACAAAAAATATCAGCTATCTTAAAAAGCCAGCCCGTATATATGAAAAACGAAAAAACAAAAGAAGACTTTTCACAACTCTTAGAACGATTTGGTTTATCAAATAATGTTACCAGAAATCAATTGCTAAAAGCCCAAGATTGCCTAACGCCTTACTTTGATAAATACAGGAATAAAGCTTATGGCTTGAGACATGTTGATTTTAATCAGGGAGTAGATCCAAGACTTATTACAGAGGACAAAATGAAGCTTTTAAGTGAAATACCTATAAGTCCATTACGGATTGCTTTCGATAGTGTAGGACAAGAATACAAAAGAAAATATATAAAAGCAATTGAGTTAGCTGCTAAATATGGGATAAGAAATCTGTCAAATTATGTTCTTTATAACTGGGACAATGACACTCCTGATGATTTTTATAATAGACTTAGAGTCAATATTGAGTTGAATGATGATCTTAATGTAAGAGTTTATTCCTTTCCTATGAAGTATATACCTGTTACAGCTAAAGATAGGAATCATATTGGTAAACATTGGAGCTTGAAATACATTCGCGCTATTCAGAAGATTTTATTAGTCACAGGTGGCGCGGTTATGCCTAATAAACTTTTTTTTAAAAAAGCTTTTGGTAAAGATTTAAACGAATTTCATAAGATAATGTTAATGCCTGAAAAATATATAATTGATAGGTTAAAACACGAAAATAATGGGGATACTAGAGAATGGTGGAGTACTTTAAAATCCTTATCTGAATACGAGTACAATGAAGCAATTGATAAAATAAAAATTAAAGATTTTAGTGGAATTGATCACCACATATATAGCAAAAAATTTATTAGACTATTGGAACATTATTCAAGTAAAAGATTGTAAAACGATTATCTGAATAGGTTAGTGATTAAACAATACGAAATAAAAGGGGAATATTATGATTAAAATTGCGCCGTCAATACTTTCTGCGGATTTCTTAAGGCTCGGCGAGGAAATAAAGGCAGCGGAAGCTGCAGGCATTGACATGTTTCACATAGATATAATGGACGGCCATTTTGTGCCGAATATAACGATAGGGCCTTCGATTGTAGCCGCAATTAAGAAGATAACATCTGTTCCTCTTGATGTGCATCTGATGATAGAAGAGCCTGACAAATACCTGAACGATTTTATAAAAGCGGGGGCCGATTATCTTACGGTGCACTTTGAAGCTGCAAAGCATTTGCACCGCACAGTGCAAAAAATAAAAGAGAGCAAGGTAAAGGCAGGCGTATCGCTTAATCCTGCAACTCCGCTCGGCAGCATTGACGATATTATTCAGGATGTGGATTTTGTGCTTCTGATGTCTGTTAATCCGGGTTTTGGGGGGCAGAGTTTTATTCCGCAGGTCGCAGACAAGATTAAGGCGTTAAAGAAAATGATTTCAGACAGAGGGCTTAAAACTCTTATTGAGGTTGACGGCGGCGTAAAACCTGATAATGCCAGGATGGTTGCCGGGGCAGGCGCTGATATACTTGTCATGGGTTCAGCATTTTTCAGTTCTAAAGACTATGCGTCGCTTACAAAGAAACTGCGTGAGATGCTCAGATAGTAAAGAAGGATAGGGTATTTTTACTATTTTGTCATTCCGCACTTGATGTGGAATCCAGTCTTTTTTCACTGGATTCCTGCTTTCGCAGGAATGACAATAACAAACATTAGCTGAAATTTATATGGGGTAATTTGCATATGACTACTAAAACAGATAGGCTTCTCTGCAAGGCAGAGAGATTAAAGGACATGGCTAAGTACAACGATTCTCTGTCTGTCTTCAAAAAGCTAATGAAGATTCATGACAAGGATTGCGACAGAGAGGGCAGGCTTCGCTGTTTTATGTCTATAGGTGATGTCTATCGCATGACAGGAAAATTTGAACTTGCAGGGAAAAATTATTCCGAAGCAATAAAAATAAGCGGGAAGCTGAAGGACACGACAGCTGCGGCAGATGCTGCTGTTGGGCTCGGCCTTTCAGTAAGGGGGCTTGGCAGGTGGAAGGAGGCTCTGGAGATGTTTTCCGGAGCTGAAAAGGTGTACAGAGAGAAAAAGGACAGCGAAGGAATGGCATTTGTGCTCTGGGCTAAGGGCGGAGCTTTTCGTATCAAAGGGGATGCAGCGGATTCTCTAAAGTCGTTTAAGAAATCACTCGGGCTATTTAAGACCCTTGGAGACAAGCATGGAATAGGCTATAACCTGTGCGGACTTGGAGGTGTGTCCAGAGTGGCAGGGCTGTTCGGCGATTCCTTTAAATACTACATCGCTGCCAATAAATTATTTTCCGGATTAAATGATACATTCGGAATTGCGTATTCCCACTGCGGTATCGGGAATGCCCTGAGAATGAAGGGTGATTACTCAGGCGCTCTCCTGCATTTCAGAAAGGCAACAACTCTTTACAGGAAGATAGGCGATATTGTAAGTTTCTCATATACTCTCTGGAGCCTCGGCAAGACTTACACCATGCTTGGCAGGCTTGATAAGGCAGCGGAATATTTTAAACAGGCGCAAGGTTTTTTCAAAAAGACAAAAGATCCCAAGGGGATTATATACTGCAAACTCGGCATTGGCGAGATAGAATTTTTGAAAGGCAGGATTTCTTCTGCGCTGATTAACCTGAATGCTGCGTTCAGAGATTCTCTTGCCAAAGGATTTTCTGTGGAGAAATGCCATGCAGCCGCATTGTTATCGTTTGTAAATAAAAACAATGGAAAGAGTGGAAATAGGTGTTATAATAAACTTGGATTGAAATTGAAGTTCCAATCCATACCGTTTAATATCCCGTAACAAAAGTTTTCATTTTTTTCATTTTTAATTTATTTGGGGGTAGCTGTGAGGGTTCTGAATCTTCCTAATTCGCTTACAATAGCAAGAATAGTAATAATCCCTCTTTTTACAATAGCGGTCATATATAAAAGATATGATTATGCGCTGTATATGTTTATTGTTGCTGCACTGACAGATACCCTTGACGGGTTTATTGCAAGGCTTACCAATCAGAAGACGGCGCTTGGAACATTTCTTGACCCGCTTGCAGATAAGTTTCTTCTTATCACATCTTTTATAATATTTTCTATGAACGGCTGGCTGCCGAAGTGGCTGACTATAACTGTGATAAGCAGGGATGTTATCGTGGTAATAGGATGGGTGCTTGTTTATCTGATAACACATACATCAAACGTAAAACCTACAGCCACGGGCAAGGCTGCCATAGCTATGCAGTTGATTCTTTTATGCTATGTGCTTCTTGATATAAATGTAGGCTTCCTCCCCGACATCCAGAATGTGCTTGTATGGCCGACAGCGGCGCTGACAATTATTTCGGGCCTGCACTATATATACAGAGGGTTGAAATTGACAAATGCAAAATAAATATGGAGTTGAAATAGAGACAGTTATGCATGGAAGCGCCGCAGAGACAGAAGGGCTTCTGCCGGGAGATGTGCTCCTTTCAATAAACGGCCACAGGCTTAACGACGGCATAGACTTTATGTTTTACAGGAATGAACCTGAACTGAATATCGGCGCTGTGAGAAAGGGCAAAAAAATGTCCTTAAAAGTCATGCCAAAAGAAACAGGAGACATGGGTGTCACACTGAAACCTTTCAAGATAAAGAGATGTATTAATAACTGCATATTCTGTTTTGTGTCCCAGCTCCCTAAGGGGTTAAGGAAATCTCTTTATATAAAAGATGAAGATTACAGGATGTCATTCCTTTACGGCAATTATGTTACCCTCACAAATCTAAGCGCTCAGGACAAGAAGAGGATTGCGCAGCAGCGGCTGAGCCCGCTTTATATATCCGTGCACTCAACCAATAAAGTCATCCGCAATACGCTGCTTGGAAATCCTAAGGCAGGAGATGTTCTGAAGGAGCTGAAGTTCTTAAAAGAAAATAAAATCAGGATGCATGTTCAGATTGTGCTGTGTCCCGGATACAATGATGAAAGAGAACTTCAGAGAACAATAAGGGACCTTTATGGGTTCTATCCCTATGTATCCTCAATTGCTGTCGTTCCGGTTGGTATTACAATGCACAGGAGGCAGGCAATAAAGCCTGTTGAAAAAGAGGATGCATCGAAGGCGCTCAATATAATTGATTCTTTTCAGAAACGGTTCAGGAAGAAGCACGGGGTCTCTGTTGTTTATGGCGCAGACGAGTTATACATAAAAGGAGGAGTGAATTTCCCGGCCTTAAGCGAATATGGAGAACTGCCGCAGATAGAGAATGGTGTTGGCATGGTACAGTTGTTTATGTCGCAGGCAAAAAGGATTAGCCAGCAGTTATCAGCCATCAGCCATCAGCAAAAAAAGAAATTTCTTACCTTCACAGGTACCTCGTTTTATCCGTATCTTAAGAAAATCACAGACAGGCTGCTTGAGAAAGAAGGCATAAACATAAACGTTATCCCCGTGGAAAACACTTTTTTTGGCAAGGCAATAACAGTTACAGGACTCCTGACAGGAAGGGATGTTATAAGGTCTTTGTCCGATAAGACAGACGGCTGCGAGTGCCTGTTTGTCCCGGATACTGTTATGAGAGAAGGAGAGAACGTGTTGCTTGATGACACCTCAAAGGAAGATATTGAAAATGCCCTTGGTATAAAAGTTAAAATAATAGAATCTACCCCGGAGGGCCTTATGAAAGGAATGGAGGCTGTTTGCTGAATCCCGCTATACTGTTAATTCAATGTGAGAGAACTTTCTATCGGGATGAAAGATTTGACGGGATACAAGGAGGTCTAACGGGATGAAAATAAGCGGGAAGACAAGGGTGATTGGTTTGCTTGGCTATCCTGTTGAGCATAGCCTTTCACCTGCAATACACAACGCCGCATTTGAACACCTCAGGCTTGACTGCTGTTATGTGACATTCCCTGTTAAGCCCGGATTTTTGAAGGACGCGGTGAGGTCAGTAAGAGCGCTTAATCTTGCAGGGGTAAATGTGACGATGCCGCATAAAGAGAACGTTATCCCTTTGCTTGACAAAGTAGATGCCGACGCGTCTTTTATAGGAGCTGTTAATACAATAGTTAACCGGTCCGCCTCAGACGGAGGGAAATTAACAGGATACAATACTGACGGAAGAGGTTTTATGAAGTCATTATCCGAGGCACAGATAGCAGTTAACAAAAAGAATGTCCTGATACTCGGAGCAGGCGGAGCGTCGCGGGCGATAGGCTTTTATCTTGCTAAAAAAGCATCAGCATTATTTATTTATGATATAGACAGGAAGAAGGCAGGGAAACTCATAGGGGATTTGAAAAAGATCAAAGGGAATGTATCATTTTTCAGCTATCAGCGGTCAGCTATCAGCAGTCAGCTTGATGACATTGACATAATAATAAATGCCACGCCGCTTGGATTGAAAAAAGGCGACCCGTTGCCGATTGATATAAATCTTCTGAAACCGCGGCATGTTGTCTGCGATTTGATTTATAAAAACACTCTTTTGCTTCAAAGAGCCTCAAGGAAAGGCTGTAGGACCCTTAACGGCCTCGGCATGCTTTTATGGCAGGGCGCGTTTGCATTTGAATTATGGACAGGCAAGAAACCGCCTGTTGAAGTAATGCGAAAAGAGCTGATTAAGAATTTGTAATATCTCCTCATCCGGCAAAAACAATTTGATTTTGGGTAATTTTCACATCTGTTTTATTTTACGAAATGATATAATCTTGCTATAACTGAAGCAAGGGGGTGTAACATGGTAATTTCAAATCGTTACATACGCATTTCAATTGTCACAATCATTTGTGTCTTTTTGTCTATGGCAGTGCCAGCCTCTGCCAAAGTAGTCACCTTTGAGAAGGAATACACCTATCAGGCAAGCGAAATAGATTCCAAGGTAACCGCCCGCGCCATTGCCATTGAGCAGGTGAAAAGGCTTGTGCTTGAGGAACTCGGCACATATCTCATGGCAGAGACCGAGGTCAAGGATTTCCGTCTTACCAAAGACAAAGTGGTTATGCTTACAGCAGGTGCTGTGCAGACAGAGATACTCAATGAGAAGTGGGACGGCGAGAAGTATTATCTCAAGGCAAGGATAAAGGCAGACCCAAATGAGGTTGCGGCTGCTGTTGACAGGCTTCGCAAGGATACGCAGAAGTCAAAAGAGCTTGAGGACGCAAAGAAAAGGGCGGATGAGGCATTCAAGCAGATAGAGAAGCTGAAAAAAGAGCTTGAGACAGTCAAGACTGACACAAACAAACAGAAAGAATATGCAAAGGCAGCAGACACATTGAGCGCGATGGATTGGTTTAATAAGGGAATACAATATAGTGAGGCTAAAGAGCACGACAAGGCAATTGAGGCATATACCAAGGTGATTGCATTAGAAAACCCGAGTATAGAGCCCGGATTGAAGGGAAATATACATGCCCTTTCCTATAATAATCGTGGGGCTGCCTATGGTTTTAAAGGATAATGGGACAGGGCAATTGAGAATGAGAATAAGGCGATTCAATTAGACCCAAATAGTGCCTATGTCTATAACAATCGTGGGTTTGCTTATAGCAATAAAGGTCTGTATGACAGGGCAATTGAGGATTATAATAAGGCGATTCAATTAGACCCTAATTTTGCCAACGCCTATGGCAATCGTGCGGGTGCCTATTTAGACAAGGGTCAATTTGACAGGGCGATTGAGGATGCTAATAAGATGATTGCATTAGAGCCCAATAATGCCATACCCTACGGACTGCGTGGGGGTGCTTATCGTAGAAAAGAACAATATAATAAAGCGATTGAGGATTATACAAAGGCAATTTCCTTAGACCCGAACCCGAATCGTGCCGGTATATACTACACCAATCGTGCGGCTGCCTATTGGAAGATGGGAGATAAAAATAGAGCTATTACTGATTATCAAAAGGGATGTGATTTGGGAAATGAATATGGGTGTAAGGGTTTGGAGTGGGCATTAAAGAATCGTTAAAAATATCAGCCTCTCAGGTGTAAATAAATAGGCAGGCACATTTTTCATCTGCTGCGGGAAGCCGGGAAGCCCGTGGCATTTCTTTGTTTGTGTTATAATCCAAACAGGGAGGTGTCCCATGCAGACAATATCCATTAAGAGCAGTTCTTCGGAGAAAATTATACCTTTGCTAACCAATGCTTTGGACAGAGAAAAGCGTATCATCGCGGGCAGCCTGAAAAAGACAAGTGAAAAAATAGATTCATTGGCAAAGTCCCTTTCTGTTGATATTGATAAGCTTGTGGCAGGCGAGGTGGAACATACCGAAGCAAATGATATGAAACTTGTAGAGCTTGAGGGAGAACTGAAAATTCTAAGACATCTTGAGGATGAACTTAAGGAACTTGAATCTCTTGAGATATGCAGATAAAGGATTATCTCGGTGAAATTCTCAGTAAAGTTGCGGCAAATCCTTATGTAGAATCACAAAACATTTCCTTTGAAGAACGCCCGCCGGATACCGCATATATAACAGGCATTATTACCTTTATTGACAGTTCCAGATTGCACATTAAGGAATTTCTTATTTTCAAATCAGAAGCTGTAAATATTTTGATGTATGGATATAACTACTCATCTAAAGATGATAGGCTAATCTTTAGATATGATAACGCATTAGACCCCAAAGTTAGAGGAGTATCCACTTATCCCGAACATAAGCATACACCGGCCGGATTGGTTTCTGCCAGGAAGCCGGCATTGGATGAAGTGCTAAGAGAAATCACTGAATCGATAACGCTGAGATAACTCAAAGCTGTTACAATTTTGTGATGGGAAAATGTTATAATTTCTCAGGCTGCGGGTGTAACTCAGTGGTAGAGTGTCAGCTTCCCAAGCTGGAGGTCGCGGGTTCGAATCCCGTCGCCCGCTCCATAAATAATTAATTCTTAACGCATTGATGTGCAAAACAGGTATGCTTTTTGCTTTACATGATGATGCCTCTGTGATAAAATCTTAATTATGAAAAAGAAAGTGCTGCTGCTTATTTCTCTTTTTTTACTTTCTCTTGTGTTTCTGTTTTTTGGCAATAACAGGGGGCTGGATAAGGCTCTGCTGCTCAAAGGAGGTTCTTTTTTAGAGGGCTTGAAAATTATCCATAAAAAAAATGGAACCAGCATGTGGACGCTCAATGCCAGCAGGGCTGATATTATAGAAGGCAGTGACAGGGTAAAGCTTAACGACGTAGTTTTGAGGGTTGAAAATAAAGACATGACAATATACTCGCCGGAGGGATTTTATAATATGGAAAGCAGAGACCTGACTCTGAATGGAAAGATAAAGGCGGTTTCAAAGGGATATACAATTATAACCGAATCTGTGGAGTGGAACCAGTCTAAGGGAGAGATTAAGACGAAAGAGGCTGTGAAGATTGAGAGCAAGAAATTTAATGTTGAAGGAGTCGGCATGGAGGCTGATTCAGAACAGAAAGTGAGGATACTGAAAGATGTTAAAGCAACTTTTTTTCGTTAGTTTTTTTATTTGCATTGTTCTGGCTGGCAGTATATTTGCCGAGGAGAAAACAGAACAGATAAAAGGGCCCATATTAATAACTTCGCAGACACTTTTGTCGGACAATAAGGCTCGTACTGCCCTTTTTGAAGGCTCTGTCGTTGCAAAGACTGAAAATATGACGCTTTACTCTGATAAGATGCTTGTTTATTATGCGGAAGGGACCGGCAATGTGACAAAAATAGATGCAGAGGGCAGTGTGAAGCTCGTTAAAATAGGCCTTGTTGTTACATCAAAGGTTGCAAACTATTTCGCAGATGAGGAAAAGATCATCTTTACCGGTGAGCCGAAGGCAGTACAGAAAGGCGATATTATTACAGGGACAAAAATGACATACTGGATGAAAGATGACCGTTCTTTTGTGGAGAACAGCAGGGTATTGCTTGAAAATAAAAAAGGGAAATAGATGCATATTCTTGAAGTAAAGGAAATCACAAAAAACTACGGCAAAAGATGCGTTGTAAGAAATCTCAGCTTATACGTAACCACAGGCGAGATTGTCGGCCTGCTCGGTCCAAACGGAGCAGGTAAGACGACAACGTTTTATATGATTGTCGGAATGATAAAGCCTGAAAACGGCAGTATTTTCCTTGACGGCGAGGATATCGGCCAACTCCCGATGTATCAGAAGGCGCGCAGGGGAATAGGCTATCTCCCGCAGGAACCGTCCATATTCAGAAAGCTTACGGTAAGGGATAATTTGAGGGCCGTGCTTGAGATAAAAGGGTATCCTGATGCAGATATTGCCGGCATGGTGGAGGACCTGCTTGATGAGTTCAATCTCAGGGGGTTTGCAGACAGGAATGGTTACAGGCTTTCAGGCGGGGAACGAAGAAGGACAGAGATAGCAAGGGCGCTTGCGCTGAAACCTACGTTTATACTTTTTGATGAACCATTTACAGGCATTGACCCGATTGCGATAATAGAGCTTAAGAAAATGCTAACCTATCTTAAGAATAAAGGTCTCGGCATACTTATAACAGACCATAATGTGAGGGATACGCTTTCAATAACGGACAGGGCCTACATAATAAATAACAGCGAAGTGCTTGCAGAGGGCGCTCCTGAAACGATAATCGCTAACCCTCAGGTAAAAGAGGCATATCTTGGAGAGGAATTCAGGCTTTAATGGCGCTTGAGCATAAATTAAGTCTTAGGCTTTCTCAAAAACTTATTCTTACCCCTCAACTACAGCTTGCAATAAGGCTTTTGCAGATGCCCCTAATTGAGCTGTCGCAAACTCTTGCGCAGGAACTCGTTGAGAATCCGTTTCTGGAAGATGTGCAGGAAGAAAATGCAGGTGAAGAATTTGCAGAAGAAGAGAGAGAGACTGCGGAGGCTGACTCCGAGCTGCCCGGAGACGATGCAGAGTCTCCCCTTGAAAAGATGATATTGGGTTCAGCCGACTTTAGTGTTGATGAATATTTTGAAGAGAGGAGCAGTGATGGAAGAGACCTTGGATATTTCGGGCAGGGGACGAATACCCCGGTTTCTTTTGAGCAATTTGCGAGCAAAACTCCTGATATTTATGACCATCTTCTGTGGCAGTTGAGGTTGTCCGATGTCGGAGAGGACATCAAATTTATAGGAGAATATGCAATAGGCAATATAGATGAGAACGGCTATCTCACAGCTACGGATGAGGAAATCGCAGCAAGCACAAATGAGAATATCCTTAACGTAAAGAAGGCTGTTGATGTCGTACAGGGCTTTGATCCGCCGGGTATAGGCGCAAGAGACCTTAAGGAGTGTATGATACTCCAGCTGAAGCTGTTGGGACTTGCCGGAAGTCTTGCTGAGAGAATTGTTTTGAACAACATGGAGGAGCTTAAAAAAAAGAACTATCAGCAGATAGCTCGGCTATGCAATACTTCAGTTGATGAAGTGCTGGCTGCTGTTAAGGTCATTGAGGGTTTGGAGCCGAGGCCGGCAAGGAATTTTTTTAGTACTAATACCGATTATGTTATACCCGATGTATTTGTGGTTAAGACTGATGAGGGATATCAGATTGTTCTGAATGAGGAAAGACTGCCGAAACTGAAAATAAACAGCTACTATAAAAAACTCCTGCTTCAGAAGAATTCTTTTTCAAGAGAGGAAAGGCAATTCCTTGATGAAAAATTGCGCTCTGCCTCATGGCTGTTAAAAAGCCTTGATCAGAGAAATAGGACGATATACAGGGTGACAGAGAGCATAATTAATTTTCAGCGCGATTTTTTTGACAGAGGCGTCCAGTATATGAAGCCTTTGAACCTCAAAAATGTTGCGGTTGAACTCAGCCTGCACGAAAGCACTATCAGCAGGGTTACGTCCAATAAGTATCTGTCCTGCGGATATGGGGTTTTTTGTCTTAAGTTTTTTTTCTGCAGCGCTCTGCAGAGCGATACGGGATCAGTCTCCTCCACCTCTGTAAAAGACCTGATAAAGAGGATAGTATCAGAGGAAGACCACAGGAAGCCGTTGAGCGACCAGCGTATCGTTGAGCTGCTTAAAAGCCAAAACATAGTAATAGCAAGGAGAACAATCGCAAAATACAGAGATGAGCTTAAAGTGCCGTCTCAGAATCAGAGAAAGAGATCAGACTAAAAGGGGGATAATTATGAATATAATAGTCAATGGGAGGCATCTGGATTTAACTCCGGCGCTTAAGAATTATGCGGAAGAGAAGATTAAAAAGTTTGAGCGGTATTCTTCAAATATCACCGAGGCAGTTGTGACTCTCAGCATAGAAAAATACAGGCATAAGGCAGAGGTGCTGCTGAAAGCTAATGGAGTTATGATACAGGCAGAGGGAGTCACCGCTGAAATCTATTCTTCGATAGATGAAGTGGTTGAAAAACTCGAGAAGCAGGTAAAGAAGTATAAGGAAAAACTTGTATCCCACAGAAAAGGCGAGGGGAAGAATATAGAGGAGGCATCACAGGAAGCGCCGCAGGAAACAGGCGGGATTATAAAGAGGAAGCGGTTTGACATGAAACCCATGGGGTCTGATGAGGCGGTAATGCAGATGGAACTCATCGACAAGGATTTTTTTGTTTTCACCAATGAAGTGAGCGGCGATATCAATGTTGTGTACCGCAGGCGCGATGGAAACTTCGGGCTCATAGAACCTGTGAAATAAAAAATGATGCAGGATACAACTCCCCTAAAGGGGGGTATCATGCGTCACGCGTCAGGTATCGTATATCTTGTATGAAATTGAAACTGACAATAGTTATAATCACCGGCCTTTCAGGCTCGGGGAAGACTGTTGCATTAAGGGCGCTTGAGGACAGCGGTTTTTTTTGTGTTGATAACCTTCCTGTCACGCTTATTAATTTATTTGTATCCAGGCTGCCAAAGAAAGGCAATATAACGAAAATAGGAGTCGGCATTGACATAAGAGAGCAGGCATTTCTCTCAAGCATGAATTCTGCGCTGTGGCTTCTGAAGAAGAAATACAGAACTGAAATCGTATTCCTCGAGGCGGAGAAAGGTATTCTTGTAAGGAGATTCAAAGAGACAAGAAGGCCGCATCCTTTGTCGTCAGGCAGCGCTGACCTTGACGCCTCCATAGAGAAAGAAAAAGAAATGCTTCTGCCCCTCAGAAGAGAGGCTGACAGGGTTATAGATACATCATCTTACACGCCCCATCAACTGAGGCATCTGATTACTTCGTTATACAGCAATACAAGGAAGTCCAGGGCAATGGCATTAACGTTTATATCTTTCGGGTATAAGTTTGGTGTTCCCCAGAACATTGACCTTCTCTTTGATGTGAGGTTTATTCCAAATCCAAACTTCATACCTGAACTCAAGGAACTGCGGGGGATAGACCATGCTGTTAAAAAATTTATTTTTGAGAAACCTCAGACGAAAGAATTTATCAAGAGGCTGAAGGGGCTTCTTGATTTTCTCATCCCGCTCTATATAAAAGAGGGCAAGGCGTATCTTACTGTCGGTATCGGATGCACGGGGGGACGGCATCGTTCTCCTGCGATAACCGAAAAAATAGCAATGCTTATAAAAAAACATCCTGTTGAGATTAGCGCTGTACATCGTGACATATAAGCAAAAGAAAATCGGGAAATAACGTGTTATGTGGCATGTGAGGGGGAAAGATGTTTAGGTGCTTTAAAGTCTTGATTATCTTTGCTGTTCTTCTTGGTGTTTTATATCTTGGACATGGGCTTATCCTCGGGAAGGCAGGGAAATACCTGTATTATAAGGATGAACTCAAGCCGGCCGATGTCATAGTTGTGCTTGCAGGTGAAGAAACTGAGAGGGTTGAGCACGG
The DNA here is from genome assembly GCA_016195565.1 of Nitrospirota bacterium. NCBI lineage: Bacteria > Pseudomonadati > Nitrospirota > Nitrospirota bacterium. The sequence goes on from JACPZK010000019.1 coordinate 18,704, forward strand.
AGTAAAACTTTTTAAAGAAGGATGGTCAAGAAAGGACAGGATGATACTGACAGGAGGGCCGCTTGTCTGGAAATATACATGGGCAACTCTTATGCAGGAACATGCTGTGCATCTCGGTGTGCCAAAGAGTGCAATCCTGCTTGCGGATAAATCAAAGACTACGGAAGAAGACGCGCTATTTACAAAAGAGCTAATGGATAAGCACGGATATAAATCATGCATAATTGTCACTTCTCCTTATCACAGCAGAAGGGCCTTGAAAATATTTAAGAGGGGCATGGGCGATAAGATAAAGATAATAAGCGCGCCTGCCGAGGAGAGCTGGTTTAGGTTTGATGAGTGGTGGAAGAGGGAAAGAGACAGGGCGAGAGTCCTGGATGAATATTCTAAGTTTATATGGCTGTTGATTTTTGGATTTAAAAATGAGGCGCCAGCCTGAAACGGAGGGGGTGAACTGACGTGGGAATTTCTAAAGAACTTCTGGAGATTCTTGCATGCCCGGCTTGCAAGAATGAAGTGCATCTGACAGAGGACGGGAAATGGCTGGTTTGCAGCCGGTGCAAACTTAAATATCCGGTAAGGGAAGATATTCCGGTAATGCTTATTGATAAAGCAGAGCCACTTGAGGAATAAGATACTAATGTCCTGTCCGTAACACTTCTTTACATTATTTTTAGCCGTCATACCGCACTTGATGCGGTATCCAGTCTTTATTTTTCTGGATTCCTGCTTCCGCAGGAATGACAGAATCGTGTAAACTTATTTATGAGACACCACAATATCGGGGGAATGACAAGCTATGTGGTTTTACTTATGAACTCCTTAGTATATGATATTAGCCCGGATATGGATGTCATAAATTCTTCTGCTGCTTTTTCAATAGGATATTTTTCTGCCGTAAGTCTTGCCTTATATCCCATAGATTCGCCACTGGAAAGTGCAATGCCTATTTTTTCAGCCAAAGAAGCATAGTCAGTTAAGTTCTCCAGTACAAAGCCTTCCTCTCCATCCTGCATCAGTTCAGCCACTCCGTTGTTTCTGGTTGTGATAACAGGAAGTCCTGACGCCATTGCCTCAAGAGTTGCATTGCTGAACGGGTCATATATTGTCGGAAGCGCGAATATGTCAGCCGCTGCATAGAGTTTTTCTATTTCGCTCTGAGCATCAAGAAATATTATGCTGTTTTGAATGCCGCATTTTTTTGCAATGGAATTGAATTTATTAATGTTCCCTCTGCCGATAATCAGGAGTCTTAGGTTTTTTTCTGATTTTATTAGAGACATGGCGCGGAGAAGCGTCCCGAGCCCTTTTCTCTCAAACCCCGAGCCCACAAAGAGAATAACCTTTGCATCCTCGCTGATTGAAAGTTCCTTTCTTACCCGTGTTCTATGAAGTCCTGCATTCAGAGGTGAGAATCTTTTTATGTCTACGCCATTATAGATGACCTTTATCTTTTTCTCAGGGATGGCGTAATGTTTTATTATCTGGGATTTAACCATATTTGAATTTGCGATGATAAGTTTTGTGTCAGAGAATGCCTTTTTCTCAAGCCTCAGGAGCGCTATATGCAGCGGGTTAATCAGAAAGGTATATCTTTTCCACGACGGGTCTATTGTTTTTCTGAGCCTGAGCCATTCTATGTGGCATCCTTCTCCTGCCCTGTATATATCCTGGCAGGTTGTGCGCTCAAAACTTATAATGCAGTCAGCCTTAATTTTTTTTATTTCACGGCAGACATTCAGGTTGAACGTAATCATTGATAGAAACGAACTTAGCGAGATTGAATTTATTCTGTGAAAGGCTGCTTCGGGCGTTTCTGCCCATTTTCCTGCCATAATGTGGATGTCGGCTTTTCCTCTGAAGCGGCCTATAAGCGTCTTCATATAGTTCTCAGCGCCGCCGTAAATCAGAAAATTTTTCTTTATGAAAATAAGTTTCATGCCTGCTCTATATTATCAGATTCTATATTTTATGAGGTATAAATTAAGATATTAAGAGAATTGTATGTGCTATAATTGTAGAACTAAAAATGATATATTCTGCAAAAGTCCCGACCAGGTCGGGATAAGAGCGGCAGGTAAAGGATATTAAATTTTGATGTCAAAAGTTTATCTTATACTCTCTATTCACAACCATCAGCCTGTGGGGAATTTTGACCATGTGATTGAGGACGCGTATGAAAAGGCGTATCTGCCTTTTTTAAAGATGCTTGCTGCGCATCCAAAATTAAAGCTCGTTCTGCATTATTCGGGTAATCTGCTGGTATGGCTGGAGAAGAAACATCCCGAGGCGATTGATATGATAACTGCTCTGATACGGGCAGGAAGAGTTGAACTGCTTTCGGGAGGATTCTACGAGCCGGTTCTTTGCTCCCTGCCGGAAGATGACAGGGTTATGCAGATACGGGAAATGACTGCTTATATAAAAGATATGTTTGGATATACACCCAGAGGGATGTGGCTTGCGGAAAGAGTATGGGAGCCGCATCTGCCGAAATGTATCTCAAAGGCAGGCATTGAATACCTCCCGCTGGATGATTATCATTTCAAACTTGCAGGGGTTGATGACAGAGGCCTTCTGGGTTACCACATTACAGAGGAAAACGGTCTCATGATAAAAGTTTTTCCCGGCAGCGAGGAACTGAGATACAGTATTCCATTCAAGGATGTTGACGCTGTAATGGCATATCTTAAAGAGGTTTCTATGACTGGAGGATCCCCTCTTTTGACGTTGGCTGATGACGGAGAGAAGTTCGGCGTCTGGCCTGATACATTCAGCCATTGCTATAAAGACGGCTGGCTTGAAAATTTTTTCTCTGCGCTGGAAGAAAATTCCGACTGGATAGAGACCACAACCTTCAGCGAGTATCAGGAAAGATTCTATCCGGTTGGAAGGGTATATCTGCCTGCGGCATCTTACAGAGAGATGGGTGAATGGGCTCTGCCGCCGGATGGAGCATTGGATTATGAATATGCATTAAATGAGCTGAAAGGGTTATTTGGCGACAAGGCAAAAAGTTTTTTGAGAGGAGGCACCTGGCGTTCCTTTTTTGCGAAATATCCTGAGTCAAATCATATCCATAAGAGAATGCTCCAGATAAGCAGGAAGGTGCATAAGGCAGTGAAGAAATTCAAGATTCAAGATTTAAAGTTAAAAGTTGAAAAATCAGAGAAATCTTCTAACTCTCAACTCTTAACTCCTAACTTATTACTTCATGAACTCTGGAAAGGGCAGTGTAATGACGCCTACTGGCATGGCATATTCGGAGGCCTTTATCTGCCGCATCTGAGGTCTTCATTGTACAGGCATCTGCTTAGCGCTGAATCAATGGCAGAAAAATTACTTGGAGAAGATGTCTCTGTTGAGGATGGCGATTTTGACTGTGACGGATTCAGAGATATATGTATAAGCAATGGAGATAGGACGGCATTCTTCACAGAGGATAGCGGTGCGCTTATTGAACTTTCAATAAAAGGAAAACAGGTAAATGTGCTTGATGTCCTTACGCGCAGGCCTGAGGCATATCATTCCAGAATATCGGAAACATCGCAGAATGATTCAGGGGAAACGAAAACAATTCATGACAGAGTTTCTGCCAAGGAACCAGGGATTACGGACTATCTGATATATGACAATTACAGAAGAACATCGCTGCTGGATCATTTTTTCGATTATAATATAAGGCTTGATGCACTGATGAGGTCGGAATACGAGGAGAGAGGTGATTTTATAGGCAGCCCTTATCTTCTGGAACGCATTAACGAAGGACAAGCCTTGGGTGTCAGGCTCTCAAGGGAGGGACTTGCTTCCGGGAATAATGTGAAAATTGATAAAAGTGTATTATTTAGAAAATCAGGAATTAGGGTTGACTATCTGATTGAAGGCAGGCATAGCGGCATATTTGCAACAGAGTTTAATCTTTCTTTTTTAGGTTCTCCATACCCCTCTATTCATGCAGGGGGGAAAGCTCTTTTTATGAAAGATAAAGGTGAGCATGGCGGTGTAAAATTTTTTTACATTAAAGACGAATTCCTTAATATGAAACTGGAATTCTCTTTTGACGAGAAAGTAGATGTGTGGCATTATCCAGTAGAGACTGTTTCTTTGTCAGAAAGCGGAGTTGAAAGATTATATCAGGGCACAGCATTTTTATTTATGAAAAAAATTGATTTTAACAGCAATAAAAGATTAGGATTTAATGTAAGTTTTGGAGAGGATAAGAAATGAGGCAAATAAAACACTTGTCAGTTGTTAGTTGTCAGTTAATAAAAATCGGAAGACTGTTCACTGTTCACTGTTCACTGTTCACTATTTTCTTACTGTTCACTGTTCACTGTTCACTGTTCACTGCTTATGCTGATGATAATTCCCTCAGTCTGATGCGTGATGATGTCCTTTCATATTTCAGTCCTCTGAAAGGCAAGGTTGTATCTGTGAATAACGGCATGGCCGTGATTAATATAGGCGAAAAAGAAAATGTAAAGAAGGGGATGAGATTTATTATATTCAGGGAAGGGTCGGTGTTTTTACATCCTGTCACAAAGGAGCCGATAGGAACGCTGGAGGCAGTCATCGGAAAAGCTGAGGTTAAGGAAGTCGGCTATGACGCCTCAACGGCAGTTATCCTTAAAGGCGATGTCAAAGTGTCTGATAAAGTAAGGATTTCAGAAACAGGAGTTAGAATGCTTTTTTATCAGGGCAAAAATGTTGACTGGAGTCTCGGCGACTCGTATTACCGTCTCATAAAGGAGACCGGCAGGTTTGAGATTGTTGACACGGCAATTGAGACGGATAATGATTCAGAGGTAATCGCCGAGGCAAAGAGGCTTAATGCGGATGTCGTTCTGATTCTGTCTGCAAAAGAGTCTGCCGGCGATACAATGCTCAAACAGAGGCTGTTGTGGGCGGATAATTCTTTAAAATTTGCCGAAGATGAGGTAAGAGTCGCTGTTGCATTTATGAAAGAATTAAGGTTTGGCGAAGAATTTTTCGGGCCTCAGAAAGGCGATGTGAGAACCTTTGTGGACCTGCCTTTTGGAGTCAGGCTGATTACAGCCGGAGATATTGATGGTGATGGGAAGGCTGAGCTTTTGATGAGCACAGGCAGTGATATACGTCTGTACTCACCGGGCGCTGCCGGAGACCTCAGCAGCCTTTACGAGATTAAAGGCTCTCCTAAGGATGACCATATCTGGCTGGATGTTTTGGATATCAACAGGGATGGCAAGGATGAGGTTATCCTGACCCTGACGAAAGACAATATGGTGGTTTCGCGCATCTATGAGTTTAAGAATGGTAAATTTTTCGTACTGTGGGAAGGCGATGTTTTCTTAAGGCGCATAGGCAATGAACTTATTGCTCAGGAATATGAGCCGGGGGAAGGGTATAAAGGCGCTGTATTTAAAGTTGCATGGGATAATGGATATAAAAAAGGAGCCAATGTAAGCATTCCCAGAGGCGTGAACATTTACGATTTTACTTTTATAAATGAGCCTGACGGCAAAAGGTTAGTGCTTGCATATGATGATGCAGGGCATTTGAATCTTTATGATGAGGGCATAAGGATATGGAGAAGCAGAGGTGATTATGGAGGCTTTCAGACAACATTTAAGCGTGCAGCGCCGACTATAATGGTGGAAAGAGGTGTATGGGCGGTAAAAGACAGGCTTTTTATGCAGAACAGGGAAATACTTGTTATAAAGAGAATTCCCCTTGTCGGAATGGCTAAGGGCTTGGGGTACAGTAAATCAGAGATCAGAAGTTTATGGTGGACCGGAGTTTCCATGGAGGAAAGGACTATCATAGATGATATTCCCGGAAAAGCGCTTGATTATACAATCACGGACAATAGAATCATTGTGCTTGATATGCCTATGCTGGGAATAAAATTCAATAATATTCTCAAAGGGGAAAACCCTATTGGGACAGTGCTTTATATCTACCCGCTGAAAGGGAGGTAATGTTGTCATACGATAAAATACCAGCCCATGTGGGAGTGATAATGGACGGCAACGGAAGATGGGCAGAGGTGCGCGGTTTTCCCCGGATAGAGGGGCACAGAAGGGGAGCAGAGAGGGCCAGGGAGATTATTACAGCGGCAATTGAGGCGGGAGTCAGGGTGTTAACCCTTTATACCTTTTCCCTTGAAAACTGGCAAAGGCCCAAAGACGAAGTTACGACGCTGATGAAGATTCTTGAGATATATCTGCGGAATGAATTCAATGAATTTATGGATAAGAAGATTGTCTTCAAAACCATAGGAGAGGTATGGAGGCTGCCGGAAAATGTGCAGGAGCTTATTGCTGAGACAGAGATGAGAACAGCAGCCAACACAGGTATGACGCTGGTGGCGGCATTGAGCTATGGAGGGAGAAACGAGATTATCAGAGCAGTAAAGAAAATTGTTTCTGCAAAAATAAACCCCGATGATATCACAGAAGAGTTTTTTGAATCCTTCCTTGACACTTCAGGCATCCCTTCACCCGACCTTATAATAAGAACGAGCGGCGAAAGGCGCGTGAGTAATTTCCTCCTATGGCAGGGCGCGTATTCTGAATTTTATTTCACAGAGACCCTCTGGCCTGATTTTACAAAGGATGAGTTTCTGATTGCGCTTCATGATTACCAAACGAGGGAGAGGAGATTCGGCGCTGTCCCTGTGAGGGTGAAGCCCTGATATGCATTTAAAGAGACTGATTATCGCCGCGATTTTACTGCCTCTCATTTATTTCTATATCACAAAACTGCCGGCTGAGTATTTTCTTTTTCTTCTTGTGATTGCCGCTGCCGCTGCGCAGTATGAATTTTATTCAATGTATAATGTTAAGGGGCTACCGAGGTATTCCGGTATAATTATGGGGATATTAATGTTGTTCACAGTTCACAGTTCACAGTTCACAGTCCCTGCCTTATTCATTATAGTTGCCTGTATAAGACTTTTTTCCAAAAAAAATCCCCTATCTGCACTCCATGATATAGCCCCTGTAATTATTGCCATTATATATATTCCTGGACTGCTTGGGTATCAGCTTTATCTCAGGGAAAACGGCTCTGAGTGGATAATATTCCTTTACGGGTGTGTGTGGGCGTCAGACAGTCTGGCTTATTATATAGGCAAGGGCATCGGCAAAAGGAAACTATACGAAGAGATAAGCCCGAACAAGACAATTGCAGGAGCTGTGGGCTCAATAGCAGGAGGCATGGCCGGTGCAGTTATCCTTAAAATTACGCTTGTAAATTATATTTCATTGTCTTTGATGCAAGCGGCTGTTCTGGGGATGATTATAGGGATGGTGACTATCATAGGCGACCTTGCAGAGTCAATGTTCAAGCGTGACGCAGGCGTAAAAGACTCAAGCAGCATAGTGCCTGGGCACGGCGGCATACTGGATAAGATTGACAGCGTTCTCTTTGCAGGGCCTGTGCTGTATTGGATTTCTATAACATTCGGCTTAATAAAATGAAACATGTAACGATTTTAGGCTCGACAGGCTCCATAGGGCGAAGCGCGCTTGAAGTAATCTCAAGATGCCGTGACAGGTTTAAGGTTGTCGGGCTGACCGCTAAAAATAATATAGGGTTGCTTGAAGAACAGATTAAGGTATTTAATCCTGAGATTGCGGCAGTGGCTGATGAGACATGCGCTTTGGAACTCAGAAAGAAACTCGGGATAAGGGTGCTTTCAGGCGACAGCGGCATTGCAGAGGTTGCATCGTACAATAAAGCTGATTTTGTTCTTTCAGCAATAATCGGATTCGCAGGTCTTTTTCCGACACTGTTTGCTGTAAGGGCAGGAAAGACAATTGGACTTGCCAACAAGGAATCGCTTGTAGTCGCTGGCGAAATAGTTATGAAAAATGCGGTAAAGTCCGGCGCAAAGATAATCCCCGTTGACAGCGAGCACAGTGCGATATTCCAGTGTATGGAGGGGCGGAGCAGGGAATCTGTAAAGAGGATAGTGATTACAGCATCGGGAGGCCCGTTTCTCGGTAAAAGCAGTAGCGAGTTGAAGAAGGTTACGATAGAAGACGCGCTGAAACATCCTAACTGGGATATGGGAAAGAAAATCACGATAGACTCTGCGACATTGATGAATAAAGGGCTTGAAGTTATAGAGGCGCACCGCCTCTTTGGGTTCTCCCATGATATGATAGATGTGCTTATACATCCGCAGAGCATAATTCACTCAATGATTGAACTCAGGGACAGGAGCTGTATAGCACAGCTCTCTGTGCCTGACATGAAGGGCCCTATAGCTTATGCCCTTACATATCCTGAGAGGCTTGATGACCCCATGCCATTTCTTGACCTGAGCGCTGTCGGCAAACTCACATTCGAGAAACCTGACACGGAATGCTTTCCCTGTCTTCTATATGCTTATGAGGCAATGAAGGAGGGAGGCACAATGCCTGCCGTGCTTAATGCCGCGAATGAAATCGCGGTGGCTGCCTTCATGCAAAGGGAGATAGGTTTTAATGATATCCCTGTTGTCATTAAGAATACGATGCAGCTGCATGATAGAAAACCAGCCTTAGAGATTGATGCAGTTGTTGAGGCTGACAGGTGGGCAAGGGAAAAGGCAAGGGAAATAATAAAGTCAAAATAGTTTGTCATTCCCGCAGTCAGTAAGCGGGAATCCAGACAGTTAAGGAACTGGATGCCCGACTAAAAACTACGGGCATGACGGATAAAGTTTTACGTGGCTTTACTTATGGTCTTATTAGTGAATAAAGTTAAAAATTAAAAGTTGAGGAGATAGAAGATGACATTTCTTTCGGCGATAGTATTATTGGGCATTCTGATATTTGTGCATGAACTCGGGCATTTTCTTTTTGCCAAGAAGCTTGGTGTGAGGGTGCTTAAGTTTTCTTTGGGTTTCGGCCCTAAACTCATTGGCAGAAAATACGGAGACACGGAATATCTTGTTTCTGCAGTTCCGCTTGGCGGATACGTGAAGATGCTGGGAGAAGAGCCCGGCGACGAACTGAAAGAAGAAGATAAACCGTTTGCATATAATTACCAGCCTGTATGGAAAAGATTTCTGATAGTTTTTTCAGGCCCTGTATTTAATCTGTTTTTTGCTGCTGCTATCTTCTTTGTCGTATTTCTGTCAGGCGTCCCTGTACCCAAGCCTTATGTCGGGAAAGTCTTGGATAATTCTCCTGCTGCTGCGGCTGGACTCATGACCGGCGACAGGATTGCGGCAATTAACGGCAAGACAGTCTCCGGATGGGATGACATCGATGTTCCTGTAAATGAAAGCCGCGGTGAGAGGTTGTTTTTCAAAATAGAAAGAGAAGGAAAAATTATTGAGCTTACCGTAACTCCTGAAAAGAAAACAGGGAAAAACATATTCGGTGAAAATACAGAAGTTATGGATATTGGTATTATGCCTCTCTTGTATCCCGAGGTTGGCGAGGTAATTAAAAACGCTGTTGCTGAAAAAGCCGGCATAAAGAAAGGCGACAGAATCGTGGAGATAGAAGGCGCTCCCATTCAAACGTGGCATGATATGACGGCAATCATACATGGAAGCCCTGAGAAACCGCTGAGACTTAAAATAAAGCGAGATGAAAATTTTCTGGAATTGACTGTAACCCCTGAAAAAAAGACTTTTAAGTATCCTGACGGCACTGAGAAACATATCGGGCTCATAGGCATAGGTCCGGCAGGCAACAATGTAATAAAAAAATATAATCTTCTTAAGGCGGCGTCATTGGGGGTTAAGAGAACATGGGATATGGTTGTGCTCACGGTTGTTGGAATTATTAAGCTCATACAGAGGATTATTCCGGCTGACACATTGGGCGGGCCTATAATGATATTCCAGATGGCCGGACAGCAGGCATCACTTGGAGTCATGAACTTTTTGGTATTTATGGCTGTGATAAGTATAAATCTTGGCGTGCTTAATCTTTTGCCAATCCCTATCCTTGACGGAGGGCATATACTGTTTCTCGGCATCGAAGCCGTAAGGCGGAAACCATTGAGCGAAAAAGTAATGATGATAGCCCAGAGAATCGGACTTGCAATAATTATCACATTGATGGTTTTTGCTTTTTATAATGATATAATGAGGTTTATCAGCGGTAAAACAATCTCTTAAAGTGGCGAGAATTACAGATGAAACACACATGCCTCAAAGAGATACAAAGGGCAATGGACATGTCATTGCGAGGAGTCCCGAAAGACTTCGGGACGACGTGGCAATCTTTAAAGGCGAGATTGCTTCGTCTTCGGTTCGCAATGACAGAATAGAGGTATTTTCGGGTGAAAAAGATACTAAACTGGAATGAACTAAAGGCAGAACTTGACAACCTCAAGACTAAAGGCAAAAAGGTTGTCTTTACCAACGGCTGCTTTGACATTATTCATGCAGGTCATGTGAGGTATCTCAGAGAGGCGATGAAGCTCGGAGATGTGCTTGTCATTGGTTTGAACTCGGATAAATCTGTTTCTAAGATAAAACCCGGAAGGCCTGTCAATCCTCAGGACCATAGGGCGGAGATTTTGTCTTCGCTTGAGATGGTAGATTATGTAACCATGTTTGATGAAGAAACTCCTTATGAGCTGATTAAACTGCTCAAGCCCGATATCCTTGTCAAGGGCGGCGACTGGAAAAAAGAAGATATTGTAGGTTCTGATATTGCAAAGGAGACCCGCAGCCTACCGTATATTAAAGGCATCTCAACTACAGAGTTAATTGAGAAAATAAAAAAGCTGTAAGGAGGATTTGTAGGGTTTGACGAAATTAGGAACAACTGGTAAGTTAGTCCTCCGGAAGGAGGAAGCAGATGGCAAGAAAGAAATGGAGCGCAGAAGAGAAGCAGAAAATGGTATTGGCAGGCTTGAGGAATGAGGCGTCAGTAGC
>JACPZK010000020.1 GCA_016195565.1 Nitrospirota bacterium
CTGCTACTGACGCCTCATTCCTCAAGCCTGCCAATACCATTTTCTGCTTCTCTTCTGCGCTCCATTTCTTTCTTGCCATCTGCTTCCTCCTTCCGGAGGACTAACTTACCAGTTGTTCCTAATTTCGTCAAACCCTACATTCTTTTCATCTTTTGCCCAAGGAATAATATGACTTGCTACTAAGAGTTCCGCAATGCCTAATCCTGTGATACAACATTTTTGATTGTAAGATGAAAGAATTGCACTTCTGAAAAAATATTGATTTACTCTTGCTTTAATGATTGCTTCTCGCACTTTTCCTTTTGGTAAGTCGGTAGCTTCAATGTGTGCAGTTTCTTCGATAGTTTTTTTGCTGAATTTTGCGATCAATAATTCACTTTCGTAGGCAAGCTTTTCCCAGTTATTATTGAACTCGTTCCAGATATTCTCATCTAACTTGCTTGTATTTTCTAAACCAACAATCCCTCTCTTTTTTAATTCAGGGTCAAAACTTCCAAAGTTGCCGATTTTCATTTTTACTGAGTTGGCACTTCTTCCAATAATTTTTGCTATACGAACAATATCGGGATGCGCAGAGCTAACCCTATTGAATGGAATTTTGCAATAAAGATTAAATACAACGATTGTCTGTTCTCTCGTCCATTTGTCTATAGGCATATTAATCCGTCGTCCCACTCATTGCCGAATACTCGCGTTTAATCATCTTTTAATAACTATCTTTACGAGAATCGGCAGCTATCATGTAAACCATTCTTTCCTTTTCATTGATTTCATAAAAAAATCTATAGCCGCCTATCCTGTACCGCCACGTATCAGGCTTATAGTTTTTTAATTTCTTAATATTTTTCCCGAGATACGGGTTGTTACGCAACTGGGGATATACATACTCCAATAATTTCTTCCTGATTCTTTCACCCTGTCCCTCGAAATCCTGCGTCAGGTCTCCAAGAAATTGTTCAGTCTCAAAAATTCTGTATTTATCCAACAAGGGCGCCCTTTTTCATTTTTGCGTGGCTATGCCCCTTCTCAAGTTTTTTAAGCAGCTTTGTATTTGAAAATATCTCTTTCATTTCAAAGTCATCAACAAGCATATCTTCATCCAGTTTTTTTAAGGCGAGTGTTTCTATCAGATTGGACATGCTTCTATGCTCCTCGCTTGCAGCCTCGCTGAATTTCTTATAAATTTCATCTTCTAACCGTAAAGTTATCGTTTTTGGCATTTGCTTTCACCTTCCTTCATTTTCATTCTAAAATAGATTAATTCATTCAATATAAGTTTTTCAAGTAAATAAGATATAGGCGGGAATCAGCCTTTGTCGGTGTAAGCTGCCGTATGATACACATCATAAAAATATTTCCTGCAATATGTTAAAAATAAATCATGTTAAAGGAAACGTGTCCGGGAAGCAGAGAGATAAGGAATCCGTATCCTGAGGAGATAAAGTGCATTGTCTGCGGAGGGACAACAGAGATATGGACTGACGAGCCTGAGACTATTTGCAAAACATGCGGAGGCACTGTTTCAAGGGATATGCGTATGACCTGTATAAAGTGGTGCCCAGCGGCAAAAGAATGTGTCGGCACTGAGAAATATGAAAGGCTAATCAAGGCGCTGAAAGATTAATTAAAGCTGACGGCTTCGTAAAAAGTCCGTATGCTGCGTTGCGCTGCATCCTTCGTCACTGCGACGTACAGGAAGTACGCCTCATTCCTCAAGATTTGCGCGCCTTGCCTTCGGAGCTTTTTACTTTGCCGTCCGATTTCCCGACTTTTTACGAGTTTGTCAAAGCTGATTCCTGCCTATTTCCCCCAGTCGTATCTCCTTCTGCTTCTGTGCGTGATAAATCTTTCAGCAGAGAGGGCTGCCACGCAGCCGTTTGCCGCAGAGACAACAACCTGCCTTACCTCTGTGCATGTCATATCGCCTGCAGCGAACACGCCGGGGATTGACATCTCCATCATCCTGTTAGTGATGATGCATTCTTCCTCGCTGAGTTCAACATTGCCGCCGAGGAAATCTACTATAGGTTTATTCCCGTGAAGGTATACAAAAACCCCTGAAACCTCAAGGGAAGTCTCTTTTTTGTCTGCACCGGACATCTTTATCCGTTCAACAACTTCATTGCCCTCTATTGCTGTCACTGACTGTCCGAGGAGGATTTTAAGGTGTGGTTCGCTTAATGCAGGATAGTCATCTTCAACCTTTAGTCTTGATGACGGCGAGATGAGATAAACAATCGCTGCAAATTTTGTCAGGAGCCCTGCCTCTTTCACTGCCTCTTCAGAATCTCCTATTACGCATACTGTTTTGCCTTTATAGAACGCAGCATCGCATATTGCGCAGTAACTTACTCCCTTTCCGAGGAATTCCGCCTCGCCTTTAATTGTGGGTTTCCTGCCCATGGAGCCTGTTGCCATGATTACAGTCTTCCCGCTGTAGTTCTTATCCATTGTAAAGACTTCTTTTACATTACTGCTGAGATTTACCCCTATGACCTGAATCTCAGCGTATTCAGCGCCGAAATTAATTGCCTGTTTTCTGAATATGTCTAAGAGTTCTTTTCCTGTGAGCGGTTCGGAAAGGCCCGGATAGTTTTCTATCCTGTGCGCAAATGCAAGGGCGCCTGCTGTTTTGGATTTATCAAGGACAATTGTTTTCAGTTTTGCCCTTGCCGCATACTGCGCAGCGGAAAGGCCTGCAGGCCCTCCGCCTATAATTATCACATCATAAAGGTCGCTCATTTTTATTCAATAATTATAACAGAAAATGTTTTTATTGTGCTCTGCCCGTAATTCCCTTGATTAAATCTATTTTGCCGATTATGCCGATAATTTTTTTCTCATTTTTCCCTTTAACAACAGGAATAAGATGTACCTTCTTTTCAGACATTATAGTGGAGACGTCCTGCACAGGCGTGTCTTCAGTAACAGTTATGACCTCTTTTGTATATATGTCATTCACTGCAATCGCTGTCATTTTTTTAATCTCTTTTTCTATCTTGCCGGGGCTTTCAAGCATGATAAACGCGTCAAAGAGTCTCATTACGGTCGGAATGTGAAGCCTTTTGTCCCGGCTTATCAGGTCGTTTTCTGTGACTATGCCGATCAAGTCCCCATCATCATTCACAACAGGGACGCCGCTGATTTTATGCTCCATGAGTATCCGGGCCAGTTCTTCTATTGTGGTTGCTGCTCCGACTGTTGTCACATTCTTTGTCATTATGTCTTTAGCTGTCAGCATTGTTTCTCCTTATCATCTTTTAGAGATATAATACTGTGTGCAGGAAGCAAAATCAATTGAAAGATGTCCCCTGTTCATAGAATAGCTTAAGATGTTTGTATACGACGAGGTGCATGAGTACCGTCTGCACATGCTGAGGGTTGTGCAGGAGTGTTTGAACAATAATCCGCATGAACATATATATTCGCCGCAGATCAGTTGATAAAACATAGTAGTTAACGAGCCGAAGCAATGTTAATATTCCTTTTTTACTGATTTTTGTCCGGCCTTTGATGCCGTGCTTTCCCCCAAGTTTAACAGCACTTATCAGTCTTTCAGCAAAATTATCGTAACTGTAGAGATTTCGCACCAGATACCTGTATCCTTCTGCAAGCTCCTCAGAACTCATATTAACAGGCTTGATGTTTGTATGTATGAGACTGTCCGCTTTTCCCCTGATGCCTCCTGCCTCATTGTCTCTTAATCTTCCCTCCTGTGTTATGCGCTCATACAACGGCGTCCCGGGGATGGCCTGTAGTATTCCAACCATGACTACAGGAATCGATGCTGCCTGTATAAACCCGAGCTGCTCATTGAATATATTCGTGTCATCGCTGTCAAAGCCGACAATAAAAGAGCCCCATACGATTATGTTGTTTGACTGGATGCGGCGAACCGCATCCAGCAGGTCTATCTTGGTATTCTGGTTTTTTTTTGCCATTGTCAGGCTGAGTTCACTGGGAGTCTCGATGCCGACAAATACACGCCGGAAGTTTGCCTTGTTCATGAGAATGAGAAGCTCTTCATCACGCGAAATATCTATTGTGAACTGGCAGCTGAAATAAACCCGATAGTCAATGGCTTTGACAAAGCGCTTGATTTCAACAAGAAGATCCAAGGCCCTTTTACGATTCCCGAAGAAGTTGTCATCAATGATAAAGATGGAATCCGCGCCCAGTGCGTAGAGGCTGCGAATCTCCGTCATCACCTGTTCCACTGATTTATTCCGGGGCCGCTTGCCCAGCCGAATTGGTATTTCGCAGAACTCGCACGAGTGCGGACAGCCGCGCGATGTTTCAATGATTGCCGTTGAATATGCCGAAAGCTCAAGCAACTCGAAGCGGGGAGCAGGAGAAGCGCCTAAATCCACAAACCCGTCCTGTGCGTATAAAGGCTGAACAGTGCCTGATTGAAAATCGCGGATGAATGACGGCCAGGTATATTCAGCCTCTCCCAGAAAAACTATATCGGCATGTTCCGCACACTCGCCGAGATTTGATTTTTGGACGAGCGGCCCTCCGATTGCCACAGTTTTTCCCTTACTGCGGAATAAGTCTGCCAGTTGATAAACCCGCTCCTTCTGGATGTGGTAGCCGGTAATGCCTACTATATCGGCATCCGTGTCAAAATCAACGGGTTTGACATTTTCGTCGCATATGACGACATCATGTTCCCTTGGAGTTAAAGCGGCTAAAGTGGCAAGCGATAACGGCGGGAAAGGGAATACATTGCCGTCAATGTCTCTGGAATAAGAAAAGTCCCACAGCGAAAGTGGCAAGCGCGGATTGATAAGACATATTTTCATCTTTTGGATTCACAGATCTCCGCTATTCTGTAGTAGTGCGTCTGCATGTGCTTGTATGCCAGCAAATGAAAAACAGTCTCATCCAGATTCCGCAGCCTGTGAGACGCTAGAGACTTAAGAACATGGAAAAACATTTTGCGCGTTTTCCTGTCAGCTCGGAACAGGTAAAACGAAAGCATGCGAATCAGTATCATTGCTGTCTTTAGATTGAGGACAGGCATTGATGATGTCAGGTTTCTGGTGTTAGAGCCGATATACTGAATCATCTTGGCCCTGAAGGATTCCGGCGAGAACATTTTTCTCAGAATGCGCGCAAAGTTTTTCTCAAGCTCTTCCTCGCTCATCTTCTGCGGAATCAGGTTCGTTGCCTTGGAGACTTCTTCTTCGCTGAGTGCGGTCAGTCCGAGTAAGGAGGGGAGCCGCAGCAGCCTGTTTGTCTCCAGCGCGCGCCGGTAAAGGGGGGTTTCCGGAAGCGCCTGCAGCAGTCCTACCTGTACAGGGATAAAGTTGGTATCCCGGATAAACTCAAGCTGCCTGTCAAAAGACGACAGGTCATCACTTTCAAGCCCGAACATGATGCCGGCCCACACCGTGATGCCGTAGGACTTGATCTTTTCAACAGCGCGGGTTATGTCCATATCTATCTGATGTCTCTTGTTCAGTTCGCTCAGTTTGCCTTTGTCTCCGGTCTCTATTCCTATGAACAGCCGGAGAAAGTTTGCTGCCCGGAATAAATCCAGCAGTTCATCATCGTTCGCCACATCCAGGGCCGCCTGAGTATAAAAGTACATCTTAGTCGGAAGAGAAGGAAGCAGGGCGGCTATCTCTTTTAGCAGGGTTTTGGCATACGGCTTGTTGCCTGCAAAATTGTCATCCACAATAAATACCGAATCATTGCCGAGTCCTGAAAGAATTCTTATTTCGCTGAGAACCTGTTCTATTTTTTTAGAGCGGGGTTGGCCGCCGTACTTTATAGGAATATCACAAAAGTCGCACCGGTAAGGGCATCCCCGCGTTACCTGAATGCATCCGCTTGCGTACTGGCCTGATTTCAGCAGATGAAAATGAGGAACGGGAGAGTCCTCAATATTTATAAATTCTTTTTGATGGTATATGCTCTTTTGTTTCCCCTGCTTGAAATCATCTATGAATGCAGGCCAGGTATATTCAGCCTCGCCGATAAAAACCACATCCGCGTACGTTTTGCATTCCTCAAGCATATCGAATGTGATTGGCCCGCCGAGGGCAACAAGCTTTCCGCGCTTTCTGTACTCGTTTGCTAATTCAAAAACCCTCTTTCTCTGGGGTACGGAGCCGGTCAAAGCAATAATATCAGCATCGGTTTCAAAACTTACAGCCTCAACATTTTCATCAATAAGCCCGACGGCGCAGTCAGGAGGGGTCAGGGCTGCCAGCGTAGGAAGAGATAACGGCATGTGAGAATATTTTACGCCTACAAGGTCCATGCAATGATGAAAGTTCATTGAATGGGGGTGATGCTTTGGATTGATGAAGGTTATTTTCATTTAAATACTTTCCTTATTACGTGATAGATTTTGATACCGCCTGTATAGGCTAAAGCAAAGCCAGAGTGAAAAAAACAGAAAGAGGACCAGTGTAGCCATCTGCCATGCGTTAAAAATAGTATTGCCTATCATTTCATCTTTCCTCATAAACTCTAAAAAAAAGCGCCCGCCCGAATACAGAGTGCCTGCAGAGGCAAAGACCGTCCCCGGATACAGTGCCCATTTTTCACGCTTGTGATACATGATTTCAGTAATCACTAATATAGCAAAAGCCTCAAGCATAAACAATAAAGGCAGATTCCATACGAGGCTGTCATGAGGCATGCCGTGATAGTCGTGCCGTATCTGTGAAGACGGAATATAAAAATCAAGGGGAAGCGTAAAGACAGAGAGAAATGAGGTTTTAATCGAGTCAGGCGCTATTTTTCCATAACAACACCCATTCAAAAGACATCCTATCCGGCCCAACAGGACCGAAAGAGGAAAAGTGAACGCAACTGCATCCATAAGCTGCATGGGCGGAATTTTCATCACATACTTGATATAAAGAAGACTATACAGCAGGACCGATATAATGCTGCCTATTACGGTAAGTCCCGAAAAGGGATAAGAAGTGCTTTCTGCTCCTGCAAGAACCGGGATTATTTTATTAAAAAGGTGAGCTCCTAAGGTGCCGACCGGCAAGGCAAATAATAACCACGGGAAAATTGTATAGAAAGGATAACCCAGTTTTTTTGAGCGTATCAGAAAGAGAATCCAGCAGATCACTACACTGCCGAGCGCGGCGAGCCGCCAAGTAGAAATTTCCAGACTGCCGAAATAAATAGAAGGTAACATTTCAGATGGAAGACGTTAAATGAAAGACATTATTATGGAACCCGCGCTTTAATTTGCCGGGAGGTGAATCCTTAATATCTCTTCCTCTCCCTGATTTCCTGAGATTTCATTTTCAGGTTGAGCATCTCATCTGTATTCAGATAGTTCCATGAGGCTTTCATTACCTGCGGATAGGCTGCTTTCAATATATCCGAGAATGCCTTGACTCTTCCGTCATATAAAGTGCGTGTAGCTCTCCACCCGTAGGTATTTCTCGAATACCCCCCTCCTCCACAGCCGTCAGAAGGAACATAGTGCGAGCCTGTAACATATTGCTCCTTTCCCGTGGCATACTCAACCTGGAAATCCTGAACTCCAAGGTCCAGTTTCTTTATCCACATCTTTTCTTCTGACATAGGTTCAAGCATATAAAAATATACCTTCATGCCGACGGTCATTGTAGAGGAATAAATATCTCCCAAACCTCCACCCTCAAAAGTTGCCTCTCCTTTATACTTAGGATCGCTGGAATGATGAATGTCAAATATAACACCTATTGAAAGAGTGAGATCAGAGCCTTTTTTATCAGGATACGTAACCTCAGCCAGAGCAAAGGGGCCCTTTGTAGTCATGCCTTTAGCCACCAACTGCGATTGAACATCCTCACCCATGCTGCCGGCAAAGCTTTGAAATACCTTCCGCATGTCGGGTGTCATGGAGCCGCCGGCTGCAACCTTTACCCCGCCGGTATATTCCTGTGTAGCAGTATCTTTATATTCAGGGACAGTTATCACGACTGTCAGGTTTGCACTGCCTGGTTTCTTAGCTTCGGGTATATTATATCTCGGGAATGAATATAAATCGGTGTATTGAGGAATTGTGGAATACTGAACTTGCGGCTGGTGAGTTGGAGGCACGCATGATGTTGTTGCCAGAAAAACAGTTGAATAAAAAAGAAAGCCGAGCGGGATGATGCCGCCAGATATAATTAATAACATCTTTTTAGTATTCATAATGAAATGTTAAACATCAGTGGATTAAATGTCAAGGAAATATTTCCGAAAAATAGAGATAGAATTATGAAACCGTTGATTTATCTGTCATTGCGAGAACCCGAAGGGTTCGTGGCAATCTCATTGCAAAAGACGAGATTGCTTCGCTTTGCTCGCAATGACAACCTTCTATGTCTATTTTTCGGAAATTTTACAGGAATTTTTATGCAACTGCACCCAACCATCTTGAAATGTCAGGAGGAACCATGCCTCTTTTTCTTAATCGCATATGGCATATCTGTTTGCAATTGCTCCGAGCCTTTCTTGCCTTTCTTTTTCTATCAAAATTTTTTCGGAGATTTGGACAGAGGAAATCCAGAGCAGACAAGAAACTATTCTATTATCGTCAACCCAAGCCCGCATGGGTGAGACATGAAATAATCCGTCTCAAGGCATTGATGCCTGAGGCAGGCTGTAGAACGATTGCTCATACGTTTAATCGCAGGTTTGCAGAGAGCAGGCAAATGACAGTAAGTAAAACATATGCCAATGATGTTATCAGAAAGAACAAATATGAGATTCAGGTTTTGAGAAAAGAAATAAAAAATAGAAGGCCGAAAGATATTCCGGGAAATCTTGTCTGGGGAATGGACCTGACAGGTAAGACCGATACCGATGATAATCTTAACCATATCATTGGAATGGTAGAGCATAAAAGCAGGCAATGTCTCGGTCTGGCAGCTTTGAAAGATAAAGCATCTATAACAATACTACGCTTCCTGCTCGATGCCGTTGAGCTTTACGGCAAACCAAGGTTTTTGAGGACAGATAACGAACCTCTCTTTACTTCGTGGCTGTTCAGATTCAGCTTATGGCTGATAGGGGTTCGCCATCAGTTTATTGACAAGAGTTGTCCATGGCAGAATGGGCGCATTGAGAGGTTCTTCGGGACATTAAAAGAAAAACTTGATCAATGGAATGTAATCAGCAGGGAACAACTAAATGATGCACTCGGTCAGTTTCGGTTCTGGTATAACCATGTTCGGCCTCACCAAAATCTGGATGGAAGAACGCCTGTAGAGGTGTGGAATGGAACTGATGTCTTCTCCAGAAGACCAAAACATGAATACTGGTTTGAGGCATGGGATGGCTTGCTGACAGGGATTTATTTGAAACTTTAATCTGTCTGGAATATAACCTAAAAACAGAAAGGGAAAAGGGTGTCCGTGAGAGGTTTGCATTCAGCGGTTGAATCGGACTGAAGATACTGAAACGAACATAAAAAAATAATACAAAAGCGTTTTCGGTTAAGAAAAATTTACAGCGGTGAGGTCAAAATCACGGACTGATACCTGAAAAATAGCTCAGATAGAGGCGAGCAGAGCCTTGCGGACAGCCGGACAGGACAATCATTTTTCTTTTTTAATAGAACTAACCGTCCCCTTTTCCGTTCCTTGAACCTTCCTCATTTATTTTTTCTTTTAATTGTCTTTACGACTTGCTCGATCAAAAAACCTACCCCTGTAAATAAAACGATAGAAGGCACAAATGCATAATAGAAAGATTTTAGAATTCCAAGAGCAAGGCCAATCAAATAAAAACGAAAATAGCTAACGTAAGGGGGTATAAGATTTAATCTATCTTTATTTATATAGAATTCAACATCTATCTGATTGTTCACCCACGGTAACGACAAAAAAAGACCAATAGCAACACCTATAGACAAAAATTTTATCTTAATGTCCCTTTTTTCGAATAGCTTATTTAAAAAATGGCCTGCCGCAAATCCTGGAATTATACCATTAACTACTGCAATGTATAGTATCAAATAAGGCGAAATACCGAACCTGCGAGCGGTCATATAATGAAAGAAGACATTTACAGCAGTGAATAGAAAAAGAGATAGAAGTATGATAATTATTTTTCTTTTTCCCATATCATCTTATCCATACGGCTCATCATAGAGATTAGTACTTATAGGGATATTCCCCTGTTTCACAACACGTTTTCCAATGTTGTCGCGCTCTTTCTTCGCATGCCTTTCGTTGCCCGAGGTCGTCAGGAAATTGAAACGCACAGTCAATATAGTCGAGATTATAAAAAAACTTACATTTCTCGTTTGTGCACCGATCGTCATCACACTTTGTAGGCTTCTTTTTATCCTGCGAGTCTCCTCCGCCCGAGGGAACAATGACTGCTAACCCCGTAGGGTCCGTATATCGGACGGGATTATTTCCAACATAATTGAACAGATTTGTATCGCCACCTCTAAAATCAATCGGATCTTTTGCCGTCCAGCGTCCGATGGCAGGGTCGTAATCACGAAGTCCAAATCGCACCAGTCCTGTATCGCGGTCATATAACCCTCCTGCAAAACCGAATGGAACACTGAAGGATGGATTTGTATCGTTTATTACATTTCCAAATGTATCGTAATCAATCTGTTTTATGATGTTTCCAGTTGAATCTGTTACTACTCTTAACGAACCCACTTGGTCATAGGATAAATAATAAGTTGCTCCTGCAAAAGTCATTGAAAGAGGCAGTCTTCCATCCGCATAGTTGAAACGCATCATCAAATTATTGTTTCCATCATATACAGCAAGGAGAGTGATTGCATCCGCCCAGAGATATTTCTCTGTTATTGTCCCATTTACTCTTTTGGCAATTCGCCTACCAAAAGGGTCATGGTCGTACGAGACGACTGTACCGTCAGGTTTGGTTACGCTCAACAATTCGCCTCTTGCAGAATAGTTGAATGTTGTAGTCCCCGTGCCCGTCGTTTTGCTTGTTAAGAATCCATCAACATCAAACTGATATGTATCTGCTCCTGCAGTAAGAACGTGGTCTTCATTTGAATAGCTGTAGTTTACTGCATTACCGGTAAGGCGATTCCCATTAGCATCATAAGAATAGTTCTCAGATACTACATTGTTTTTCTTTACCTCAGTAAGTCTTCCGAGAGAATCATAACTGTAATCCCATGTAATCGTCTCTCCTGAAACATTCTCAACCCTCTGTGTAATCCTTCCCGCTAAATCTCTCGTTAAGGTATAAGAGTATTTATTAACTGCTGCTATGAAATAGGCATTGCTGTCCAGTTCTCCATAACCGCTGAATATTCTTGCATTGGTGATTACTCCATCACTAACCGATACAGGCAATCCGTTTTGTGCATTTCTTGTGATAGTGAACGCTCCTGCCGTTGTCAAAAGGCCATCGTTATCGTAGCCAAAGTTCTGAGCGGTTCCCGCGTACACTATTGACGACAGTCTAAAGTCATTATTGTATGTGTAACTGATTGTCTGGTTAAACAATCCTGAACGCGTGTCCGTTTTGAGGAGACTTCCATCATAAGTGAACGCTATACTCTCGGAACCTCTTGTTGCGCCTGTCAAATTGTTTGAACATCCATACGAATAATTCGTTGTTCCTTCCGGTGTTTGTGTGCTTGTGAGTAATCCATTCGTATAAGCATTGGTTATCAACTTGCCTGATGGGAATTGTATCGTCTTAAGCTTTCTTTCTTTGTCATAGCTGTAAAGATAACTTCCTGACATAGGAGTTGCCCATGTTTTCCTTTGGTCATTTGCCGTGAAGTCAAAGGTATTGTTTATGCTCTTGGGATTTGTGAGAACCGTCATATTGCCGTTGTTGTCATAATCATAGGATACAATCGTTCCATCCGGCCTTAATTCCTGTCTCAATCTCCCCATTACATCATAGGAGTAGTCAAACGTTTTATTGTCTGGTGTAATCACATAATCAATATTTCCATTTGTGTCATAAGCAATTGCAGTTGTCCTTGAGCCTGTGGTAATACCTGTAAGCCTGCCGCGCGCATCATAGCTGTAGTTGGCAGGAGAAAGTCCTGAAACAGTTATCTGTTTTGTAAGAAGATTTAAAATGTCATATTGAGTTGTTATCGTCCTTCCCAATGGAGATGTGTTTGTGATAATGCCTGTAAGAACATTGTTGCTCATTGTCCATGATTTGCTGTTCAGGGTTGTTGTCTCTGTAATCAAATCAGGCTTTTTATCCGCATTTGTATCCTGATAGGTATTGGCGAATGCAGTGGTCTGCGTGAGACCTGCCGGAGAGGTCTTTGTGGATTCTTTGATGTATTTGAATTTGTATTCAGTGTCAAGGTCATATTTCAGGCTCTGTTTCATGCCGCAGAGCTGCTCTGTCCCTGTCAAGCCGTCAGATGAACGGGTGATGGTTGTTACTGCGCCAGTCGGCTCTGTTTTTAATGAGGTATAAGCGCCTGTTGAATCTGTTTTATCATTATATGTTGTGAGATTGCCTTCGCCTGTCAGAACATTTACAGAAATATTGCCTGCATTATCCACTGTGCGGGAATAACTCCATGCTCCGCCCTCAGGGTCAGAGATATTCGTAATCCTTCCGTTTGCATCAAACTGATGCACGAAGTGGTTGTTCTTAGTGTCATATTCATCAGTCATAAGGCTCTCTGTTGTATAGGTGAAGGAATAGGAGGTGTTATCAGGATATGTAACCTTTGTCAGATTGTTGCTGCCATCTATAGTCAGGCTTGTGATAATACCGTCAGGAGATGTGATGGATGTCGGTATGCCGCTGCCGTCTCTCTGAATCGTGGTCTGATTGCCGAAACGGTCCGTTATGGAGATTAGCTTCTTGTCCTGATTGTAGCCGAATGTAAGCAGAGTCTTTCCTGTGGCAAGATCAATCGTGTATTTATGAAGACCCGTGCTGTCAAGGATATATCCCAGGCCGTTTTCTTCGGTAAATATTATATCTCCTGCTAAAGTTAAACCTGCAAGAGCAGAAGATAAAAAGATTTTTCTTATCCGGTTGTTAGATGTATCCGCTATATAGACATTCCATCCGGTATCTACCGCTACTCCATTCAGATGATTAAGCATGGCCTGCGTAGGAGCGCCCCCGTCCCCGCTAAAGCCGTATTGCCCGGTGCCTGCCACTGTGGTGATGATGCCGCTTGTGTCCACCTTTCTTATCCGATGGTTATCATGGTCCGCTATATAGATGTTCCCGGCGCTGTCCACAGCAACCCCAAATGGATAGTAAAGCATTGCCTGTGTTGCGGGGCCGCCGTCTCCGCTGAAACCGTATTGTCCATTGCCTGCCACAGTTGTGATAATGCCGCTTGTGTCCACTTTCCTTATTCGCTGATTTTGGAAATCAGCTATATAGATATTGCCTGCATTATCTGCTGTTACTCCGTATGGGTTATTAAGCCTTGCCGATATTGCTGGGCCGCCGTCTCCGCTAAAGCCGGATTCTCCATCGCCTGCCGCAGTTGTGATGACGCCGTTTGTATCTACTTTTCTTATGCGCTGATTTCCTAAATCAGCTATATAGATATTGCCAACGGTATCCACCGTGACTCCAAAGGGATAATAAAGCCTTGCCTGTATAGCAGAACCTCCATCGCCGCTGAAACCGTATTGTCCATTGCCGGCCACTGTGGTAATGACGCCGCTTGTATCTACTTTTCTTATTCTATGATTCGATGTATCCGTTATATAGATATTGCCTGCGCTGTCTACTGCTATGCCGAAGGGATATTGGAAACTTGCCTGTGTAGCAGCGCCTCCGTCCCCGCTGAAGCCTCCTTGCCCATTTCCGGCGGCTGTGGTGATGATGCCGGCGGCATCAACTTTTCTTACCCGCTGATTGCTTAAATCCGCTATATAGATGTTCCCGGCGCTATCTACTACTGCTCCGTACGGATTAGAAAGCATTGCCTGCGTTGCAGGGCCGCCGTCTCCGCTGAAACCTGATTGTCCGTTGCCTGCGATTGTATCTATAATTCTTGCATTATTGCGGCTTGTCGTGCCGTTTCCTTTATAGAGCGTAGAAGGGTCTAAAGGATTCAAATAATGATGGGCGGATAGCGTCCAGCCGTTGGCAATAATTTTTTCTTCTCTGTTAACAGCCAGAGCGCTCCGCTTCCACGACGTAAACTCCTGCCTTCCCCAAATGCCTGTTACATCCGTGCCTGCCTGTGCAAATGCCTGAGCAAAATTGCCCGCTGAATAATACACCGCCTGATATACAAACCCTATGCTTATGTCGGCAGTCCTTGAACCAATAACTTGATTGCCAAGATAATCCAGTCCGTCCCAGATGAACTCAACTTTTTGATTGGGCTGTGGCGGGAGTGTTGTCTCAAACTGCCGCCCTGCAACATCCATCTTAACAATAATGCTCTTGAGGCTTGAAGGGACAGTAGGTCCGCTTGCAGGAATGGTTATGATTGATTTATAACCTTTAACACGATGGCTTGCATAGTGCAGTGTCAGGTCCGTGCCGGGGATTGGGATGTCTTCATGAAAGATGCGGCTCCTGCGCTCGCAATAGGAACTGATATAATCCGAGTCATCGCTATTAATGCCATCAGAACATGCCATCTGTTGATCGGAAATGGCATTGCCTTCTGCATTCGGCGAAACAGCATCAGAAGACGGCCCGAACGGCCAGTTAGCGTCCCACGGCGTAAAGTGATTTATTGATACACGCCAATAAGTGGAATTAGGCTTGTATTTAGCGGGGTCGGTTAGTCCTGCTACGTTGAAGTCATGCGGCAGGCCGTCTCCTACGTTGTCTAATCCATCAACTATGCCGTCGCCGTTTGTATCCAGAAGCTTTACTACCACTCCGTTGTCAGAAGGCACCCATACTGCCCTGTCTCGGTCATAGTATCCAACCGGAACTTTCTCTCCTACTTTAAAGCCGAGGAAGTTATCTATATAGACTATTACAGGTTTTTCAAATCTCACATTTTTAGCGCCGTCAACCGATAGCTTTGATGCGTATGTATATGCAGAGTTCGGCGGAAGTTTTGCAGGCATGGACTCAGGTGTTTCAAATTCCGTGGCCCTTGTTGTGATGGATGAAAGAATTACCTCTGTGCCGTCTGAATTTTTTGCATATACCTTGTTATCTCCGCTAAATACCATTGTCAAAGAACGGCTGCCGGATTCATCTGTAATTGTTGAACTCTTGTGAATTATGGTTGTTGAGGCATTGCCGTCAAATGCGAATGTGGTAGAGACAGTGTCCTCAGGTATCATTGCGATTGTCTCTGTAGTTGCTATGTCATTCCACGGCACATAGACCTGACGATGTGTTGTTATAAAACCTGATTTTTCGTAAACAACCGTAATAGTTCCGCCGCCGTTTGCAGGGATGGAGAATCTGCCTTGAGTGTTTGTTTGCGCAGAACCGTACTCGGAATGATTGTGGATTGAAACCTTTACCTCTGATAAGGGATTCTTTGCCCTGTCTTTTACAATGCCTGTGATAATGGAAAATCTTTTCGGGTCGTAAGACTTTGTGGCATTAGCTGGAATCAGGTCTTCATACTGTTTTCCAAAAGAGCCTTCAGGAAGGGGCTGGACAGTTGTCTCTTGTTTTACATTAAAGTTTATTGCTTCAGACATCCCTCCGTCAGGTGATGGGTTTACAACTGTTACAGGGAATAGACCTGCGTTTGCCAGCATTTCCTTTGGAATGGTTATACGAATGTTATGGTTGTCTGTAAAGGCTGTGGTTAGAGCCTGGCTGTTGAAATAGGCAACTGATGAGGTTATGAACTTATTGCCTTCAATGGTTAATATAATCCCATTGCTTCCCCTCTGAGCGCTTGCCGGAGTTAAAGATGTTATCTCAGACACAGGGTTCGGAAGCTGTATCAATGTGAGGCTGTCTGTCTTGTCGTCAACTATGCCTGCTATGTTTGTGTAGTTGTTTACTGCTACTGCTTTTGGAAGTTTGTTCAAGGCGTAGTTCTTGAGGATTGTGTTTGTATTAAGGTCTATAAGTAGCAGAGTTCTGTCTTCATCGCATATTACAAGGGCGCGGTTGTCCAATTGATTGATTGCTATGTCTATGGGATGTTTGCCGACAGGAATGGTTGTTGTCTGCCAGTTCTGAAGATTTATGACTGTAATAGAGTTGTCTTTTTCATTTACTACTGCTGCGAGATGTGTCTCCGGATTTATGTCTATTGACTGTGGTTTTTTGCCAACAGGGACTATTCGTGTTATCTGATAGGTATTAAGATCTATTACTGAGACATTGTAGTCTTTCTCATTTACGACAAGGGCCAGATTAAGCACTTGGTCTATTGCTATGTCTTTTGGTTCTTTTCCTACAGGGATTATTCCTAAGTTTTGACGTGAGAAGAGGTCAATGACAGAGATTGTGTCATCTTTATGATTGGCTACATAGGCTCTATGGGTTGATTGATTTATCGCTATTCCTTGTGGTTCTTTGCCGATGGGTATGGTTGAGGTTACTTTGTTGGTGCTCAGGTCTATTATTGAAACGGTATTGTCATGGCTGTTTCCGATTACTGCAAGGTTAAGCCCTCTGTCAATGGCAACTCCTCTCGGCGCTTTGCCGACAGGAATTGTTGAGAGGACTGTCTGAGTATTAAGGTCTACTATTGATACTGAATCGGATTTTTCATTAGCAACTACTGCAATATCTGTATTCGGATTTATTGCTATACCGTATGGATTGTTTTCAAGTGCGATGCCGGAGGTGTCGGTTGTGGAATGAACAGAGTCTTTAAGAGAAAATACTATAAGGCTGAAGGCTGATAAAATTAAGACAAAGAAGACACATCTAAAGGAGTAGCTTTTTCTCATCATTTCCCCCTCTGATGATTTTCGCTGAACTGGCTGAATCATAAAGAAATGATTAAACTGTTGTCAAGAAAAAACGAAATAGGAATATTTTACGCAACTGATTATTTACAGGTTATGCTTCCGTGCCGAGGAAATTGCAAAGGCGCTGAACCAGACAAATGCTGAAAAGGAAGCCGATCTCTGCTGAAACCCCATAAATGTATGTATTCTGATGCCCCGGCTCTCAGCAAGAACCCATGTTGCGGCGTCAATTAATATAAGAAGTGCGACAGCGAAACCTGATACGACCAAGACTGAATAACCCTTATGTCTCACGGTATATACAGAGAACCCGAAGATATTGATAGATGCCGCGAGCCCGGCGAGAAGAGCAGACGTGAGATGTATCAATGAAGGGAAGGGGTAGAAACCTGCGACAATGAGGAACACACCGGCACATGCCATGCATCTCAGTCCAAGGCTTGGCAATAAGGGAGAAGTCCACATCTTATTGGCTGCCCGCGCCGCTAATAGAATGAAACCACCCGGCGCAGCGAACCCAAGATAGTTTAAGAGAAAGGCGTATGGCTGCCCAGCGATGCCAAGGTCGCTGATGGCCCTCCGGCTCTGCGAATAATCAGGCGTTAAGAATCCCGCAACAAGAACAGCCATTATATGCAATACTGCGGCGCTAACAGAAGCTGTGGCAAAGACCTTATGAGCATTCAGCCGCATCATCTGGATGTATCGGGTGATTTTTTTGAAATATTTTTGATGAGCATGCCTCCTATAATGCCATTCACAACGCCTGTGATTGTTCCTAAGAGAATCAACAGTGGAGTTACTATTAAGATAGCTTCAAGCTGCCGGACGAATAACAGGTATGCGATAGAAAGCTGTGAGACATTATGGAATAATGCGCCGATCAGGCTGAGCCCTACAGGGCCGAAGAGTCTTGGAAACAGTGAGAATGTAATCCCCATTGCAGCCGTGCTTGAGACACCGCCGCAGAAGCTCATGATAAAACCGGGGCCAAGAAATGTGCCTATGAATATTGATGAAAGGATTACCCTTATAAGCGTCACTATCATGGCTGCTCTGAATCCATAAAGGACGAGCGTTGCAAGTGTGATAATGTTTGCGATACCGAGTCTTAGCCACGGGATAGGAGTTGGCAGAAGATTTTCAAAGCTGTGGATTGCAATTGCATAAGCTGAGAGCAGCGCTATGCGGTACTTATCCTGTGATTGCATCAATAGCTTTATTCTCTTTGCCTTCAGAACTATCCACGAATACCGTTACCCTGTTTGGAAGACATACTATTGCGCCTCTGTCTATCCATCCATTATGGATGCATATTTTGTTAGGGCAGGGGGATTCTTTTATCCGCACCTTCCTGTTTTTAATTTCCACTACGGTGTCTCCGTTTATGCCTTTCACAGCGATTATTGCATCGCTGTTGAGCGGAAGTTTGTATGCAAGCTTTCCGTTAACTTCAATCTTGACGTCTGTTCCCTGAGGGAATGCCTCTTTTATAAAAATAAACTCTGAGATAGATATGAGTATAAGCACTGCAAGCAGCAGTATGTCCGCAAGCGTCATTCTCTCAGTCAGTTCTTTTTTGCCTCTGCGAATCTCCGATAATTTCAAGTTTTCCTCTCAGGTTTGGTGTCGTGTGTATTTTGCCATTTTTATCCACAATTATTCCATCAATCCCCATTTCTTCAAGGAGTTTTATCCCTTTTTCAGCGCCGAGTATAAAGATGCCTGTTGAAAAAGGGTCTGTTACAGAACCGTCTTTTGCTACGATGCTTACGCTCCGGCATTCATCCACGGGATAGCCTGTTTTTGGATTAAGGATATGATGGTATCTTTTTCCGTCAATAATAAAGTATCGCTCGTAATCTCCGGATGTTGATATTGCCAGGTCAGTCATCTCTATAGTTGCCATTATTTCATCCGAAAATCCCTTTTCACCCTCCCCCTTACCCCCTCCCATCAAGGGAGGGGGAAGAATAGCAGTTCCCTCTCCCCTCGTGGGTGAGGGGGGGTGAGGGGGGATTGCTCTTGGATTTTTTATCCCTATCTTCCACGGTTTTAAATCAGGTTTTAACCCAAAGGCTTTAATGTCACCTGAGATGGAAACAAGCCCTGATTTTATGCCCTCTCTTTTCAGCGCCTCCACTGCCTTATCAGCAGCGTATCCCTTTGCTATGCCGCCGAGGTCAATAAGCATTCCTTTTTTCTTGAGATAAACGGATGAAAATTTTTGGGTAAGCACTATATTGTTATAGTTTACAAGCGGAAGCCTTTCTTTGATTTTTTTGTCTTCAGGTTTTGTTCTCTTATGAAAATCCCACAGGGTTGTTACAGAGCCTATTGTCACATCAAATGCGCCGTTGGTTTTTCCGGAGGCATAAATTGCTTTCTCAATAACTTCAAAGGTCTCCGGAGACACTACCACAGCTTTCAAGCCTGCATTTCTGTTTATCTCTGAAACCTCGCTGCTGTCGGAGAAAAAGTTCAGCAGCCTGTCAAGTTTTTCTATCTCTCCAAATGCTCTGTCTATTGCTTTCTCTGCTTTATCACCTGAGCCTGAAATAACACTTATTGTTATAAGCGTATCCATGAGTACTTTGCTCTTGCGATAGACTTTCTCTTTTTGAGGACTGCAGGCGCTGAGAGCGAACAGTAAGATGAGCCCAGCAGCGCAGTAGCGCAGTAGCGCAGTAGTTAAAGATTTCTGCACTAAAGACTGCTGCCCTGTTGCTCTACTGCTCTGTTGCTCTATTGACTTTTTCATTATGCCACTCTTGCAATATTAGACTTTGGAAGTTTATTTTTCAAGGCAATTCCTGTATACGAATCAGGATTCATGCTTACTTCTTCAGGCGTTCCCGCTGCTATGACCCTTCCGCCTTTTTCTCCGCCCTCAGGCCCGAGGTCAATTATATAATCCGATGACTTTATCACGTCAAGATTATGCTCGATGACAACCACCGTGTTTCCAAGGTCTATGAGGCTGTTTATGACATCCATGAGTTTCTGGATATCGGCAAAGTGCAGTCCTGTTGTAGGTTCGTCAAGCAGATAAAGCGTATTGCCTGTTGATCTTTTCCCGAATTCTTTTGAAAGCCTTACCCTTTGCGCTTCTCCGCCTGAGAGTGTTGTTGCAGACTGGCCGAGCTGTATGTAGCCGAGCCCTACGTCTTCAAGTATCTCAAGCCTCTGGCGTATAAGGGGGATTGCGCTGAGAAACTGAAGCATTTCGGAGACCGTCATCGCAAGGACCTCAGCTATGTTTTTGTCTTTATATCTTATTTCAAGCGTCTCTTTATTGTATCTTTTGCCTTTGCATACATTGCACGGTATGTAAACATCAGGAAGGAAATGCATGGCAACTTTAAGCGTCCCTCCGCCGCGGCAGGACTCACATCTTCCTCCTGCGACATTAAAACTGAAGCGCGATGCAGTATATCCCCTTACCTTTGAGTCCTGAATCTGCGCAAAGAGTTCCCTGATATATGTGAATATCCCCGTATAAGTTGCCGGATTGGACCTTGGCGTGCGTCCTAACGGAGACTGGTCAACGCATATTATGCGGTCAATCTTTTCTATGCCTGTGATTTCCCTGTGCTTTCCGGGGATGAGTGCGCTTTTATATAGTTTTCCGGCGATAGCTTTGTATAGAGTTTCAAATATCAGAGTGCTCTTACCCGAACCTGAAACCCCTGTTATGCATGTAAATAGGCCCAGCGGCATCTTGACGTCTATATCCTTAAGATTAAATTCGGATGCGCCAATGATATGGATGAAGTCTTTTGGTTTTCTCCTCTTGGCAGGCACGGGGATGCTCAGTTCGCCTTTGAGGTATCTGCCTGTCAATGAGTTTTTGTTATCCCTGATAACATGAGGCGGACCTTCTGCGGTTATCCATCCGCCTCGAAGCCCTCCGCCATGCCCCATGTCAATTACATGGTCAGCCCAGTTTATAGTATCTTCATCATGTTCAACGATTATCACTGTATTTCCGGAGTCTCTTATGGACGAAAGGCTTTCAAGCAGTTTTTTGCAGTCTCTCGGATGAAGCCCGATGCTTGGCTCGTCAAGGACATAAAGCACTCCTGTAAGGGATGACCCCATCTGCGTTGCAAGCCGTATCCTCTGCGCTTCACCGCCTGAAAGTGTCAGTGAGAGCCTGTCAACTGTCAGATAACCGAGGCCGACCTTATCAAGAAACGAAAGCCTGTCTTTGACTTCTCTCAGCACGCGTGATGCTATCATCTGTTCCCGGTCCGTAAGCTTCAGCGCATTGATGAATTGAATCGCATTTATGACAGACATCCTTGAAAATTCAGCTATGTTTGTGTCTTTTATTCTTATGCTCAGCGCCTCTTTTCGCAGTCTCATGCCTTTGCACGCCTTGCACGGCGATAACCCGGTCACTGCCTCATCGGTTATAACTCCAAAGTCCTGTCTTTCGGCCTCAAAATCCTCGCTGATGTTCTCAAACCCGATGCCGTTGCATCTCGGACAGGCGCCGTATTTACTGTTGAACGAAAAAAACCTCGGATTAATTTCAGGGTAGCTTATGCTACAGTTGGGACATGCCATGGTCCTGCTGAAAGGGATGTCTTTATTTTTATCTATGAGATTAATTATGACAGTGTCTGTATATTTTAATGCTGAATCAATAGCGCT
Organism: Nitrospirota bacterium; assembly: GCA_016195565.1. Taxonomy (NCBI): domain Bacteria; kingdom Pseudomonadati; phylum Nitrospirota; species Nitrospirota bacterium. The sequence continues at coordinate 21,480 of JACPZK010000020.1, forward strand.
CTTTATCTGCCTTTCAGTCCCTGTTTTTATAAGAAGCCTGTCTATAACAATCTCGATGGTATGCCTCTGCTGTTTCTTCAGCTTTATATCCTGCGTGAGGTCCACCATCACACCATCTATCCTCGCCCTTATAAACCCGTCGCGCAGCATCTCGTAAAGTTCTTTTTTATATTCGCCTTTTCTGTCTCTGACAATGGGCGCAAGTATCTGCATGCGCGTTCCCTGAGGCAACGACATAACGGAGTCTATTATGCCCTGAGCCTCCTGTGCGGTTATAGGTGAACCGCAGTTATAGCAGTAAGGTTTTCCTATCCGCGTGTAAAGCACGCGCATATAGTCATAGATTTCCGTTATTGTGCCGAGAGTGGACCGCGGACTTTTCGTAACTGTTTTTTGTTCAATAGCGATAGAAGGCGAAAGTCCCTCAATCAGGTCCACGTCGGGTTTCTGAAGCTGTTCAAGAAATTGCCTTGCATATATTGAAAGGCTTTCAACATACCGCCTCTGTCCCTCCGCGTAGATTGTGTCAATTGCAAGGGATGATTTGCCGGAGCCTGAGGGGCCAGTGATAACAGTTATCTTTTCCCTCGGTATGGATACACTGATGTTCTTGAGGTTGTGCTCCCGCGCGCCCTTTATGACTATAGAGGTTTGCATATCGCTGTCTGGAATGTCTTAAAGACTGATATTCAATATAATAACCTAAATAGGAAGGGGCTTTCAAACAGCGATTCCGAAACAACAGTTTAAAGAGCCATTCAGAAGATTGTTCGGGATATTTGCAGTCAGAGGTGACAGGTGATATTTTTATAGAGAATGTGCTATAAAACAGGGAAAAATCACAAGGAGAGCGGCATGATGAGAAAATTTATTTTAACTCTGGTGCTACTTTTACTGCCAGCAGTTTGTTGGAGTGATGAATATTATGAATTCGTAAAAATTACTTGTGCAAAGGAAGTCGGATTTTTGGAGATACATTCGACAGGAATGTCCAATATAGGTGATTTTGTAAAGAGAGATTTTTCTTTGAATATAAATAATCTCAAAAATCTTGAAAAGAGATATGGTTTATATTTACTATGGCCCGGCGATACAATAAAACAAAAATGTGTGCTTAAGGAGAAGACAGTTAGGATTGAAATTAGACGTGATGAATCACGAGCACATGGACAATGTGCTGCAAACCCGCTATCTTACATTAGTCTATGGATTAATAACGAGGAAATAATAAGCTCTGTTAAGTTTGGTGATATAACTTCTTGTTTTCCCCCATATATTAAAAAAATAACTTTGCAGGATAGTGCAGGTGACCTTTCCTTGTTGTTGCTTATTGAAGGAACTGATGCCTACAGTATAGAACATTTTATAGCACCGTGGGAACGAGGGACGATGAATAAGTCTATTACGGACGATTATATAGAAGCTATCATGCAAAAGAATACGGAAAAACTAGAAAATTCCATAAAAAATAAAATCAAAAAACAAGGAGGACAATGAAAATGGCACTCACAGGACTATATACAGAAAAAGAAGATTTTGGGTTAACTCTTCAAAAATCATTTATGATTATACAGGTTTGCATAATTGAGTTTTCAGTGATATAGATTATGTTTCAGCATTTAGGAGAAAAAACGAGGGACAGCGACCGCTTTTTTGAATACGATCCTCACTTTTTTAAAAGGAGAGGACTAACAACCCTTCTCTATGTCCAACGCTTTTATGCTAAAATGAGGGCAGGAGGTGAATATGAAATTTAACAGAATAACTGTTGACCCTGAAGTCTGCTCCGGCAAACCATGCATCAGAGGCTTGAGATTTCCTGTTTCCAGAATCCTCGGACTTTTGTCTGCCGGTGAGACAAAAGAATCCATATTAAAGGCTTATCCATATCTTGAACCACAAGACATAGACGAAGCTTTGGCATACGCTTAATCTAACCGCCAATCACTCATCATAATGCTTTTCTTTGACCGCAAAATAAATCTTTCCATTGCGTTCATGCACATCAACCTCTATGGATTCCCTCGGAGATAGAGGCCTGGCGAATGTGAGCAAATAACCTATTGTCTTTTCTTTGTATTTTACTCCCTGTATAGAGACGTTCTTGAAATCGCCTGCTTTTTCCATAAAGGTCAGCGCATCATCAAACGTAACCTTGGCAGTGGTTATCTGCCGGGAGTACGGTACAATTTCCACGTCGGTTTCAGGGCTTTTCAGGAAAACAGCCCTTAACCTCTCGCCTATGCCGGAGCTGTAAAGATACGCCGTGTAAACAACTTTAGGCACTGTCTTGTAATCATCTATGTTGTAAGTGGTGACTGTCTGCACACAGCCTGCGATCACTGCCAGCGATAAAATACCTATGATGCTTAATCTTATAACGCCAAATCTTTTCATGGTCCTGTCTCCTCTTGTTCCCATGCTTTTTAATTCACTATACACTGATAATCATCCACTGTCAAACCCCCTGCGTCCTTGACTTTTACACGTAATAAACATGATACTCTTAGAGAAGGTCAAGGAGTATTTTGTTATATCTAAACCGCGCAAAATCCTGCGCTTGCTGGTTTTTTTATGACACTTTCTCCCTTACTTCAAATCACAGTCCGTGAGGAATAAACAAACAGTGACAGCTAACTGAAGGGAGATAATTTGGCAAAACACGGAGGAGCATTTAAAAGCGAAAAGAGAAAAAAAGAATTGGTGCGCCAGAAAAAGCAGGAAGAAAAGCGGCAGAGGCGTTTAAAGAAAGATATAGGACAGGAACAAGGCGCTGAAGCAACAGTTTCCGATCAGAAGGATGAGGTTGCATTGCCTGCTATTCAAGATGCTTAAAGGAGAATAATTAAGTGTATAAAAATTTCAATGAATTTGGCATTTCAGACAAGGTAATCGTCTCGCTTTCAGAGATGGGCTTTGAAGAGCCCACTCCAATACAGAAGATGGCAATCCCGCCGGTTCTGCAGGGAAAGGATATTATTGGCCGGGCACAAACAGGCACAGGCAAGACAGCTGCCTTTGGAATACCGCTGATAGAACAAAGGCCCGAGGCAAAAGGAAGGTATCCCTACGCAATAGTTCTTGCGCCAACGCGGGAACTTGCTGTTCAGGTATCGCAGGAAATCAATAAGATGGGCGCGAGAGCCGGCGTTGTCTCGCTTCCGATTTACGGCGGACAATCCATAGAACTACAGATAAGGAGCCTGAAGAGAGGGGCAGAGATTGTGGTTGGCACACCGGGAAGGGTGCTGGACCATATGAGAAGGAAGACACTCGTTCTCAAGGATATAAAGACAGTAGTTCTTGATGAGGCAGACGAGATGCTGAACATGGGTTTCATAGAGGACATAGAGAAAATCCTCGGCGGAATACCCGGAGAAAGACAGACGATGCTCTTTTCAGCCACCATGCCGAAAGAAATTATCCGCATTTCAAAAAACTACATGAACAAACCTGTGCATGTGGGCGTGGATGCGAGCGAGATGGTTGTCGCCAAGATAAAGCAGGTATTTTACGAGGTGCGCGAAGAAGACAAGATAAAGGCTTTAACCCGCCTTCTGGATGTTGAAGGCCCCGCGCTTACTCTCGTATTCTGCCATACAAAAAAGGAGGTGGATGAAGTCGCGGGAAGGCTCCAGCAGATGGGCTATCCTGCAGGCGCAATCCACGGAGACTTCACTCAGAGCCACAGGGACGAAATGATGCGAAAGTTCAAGGGCGGAGACATAGACATCCTCGTTGCCACAGATGTTGCGGCACGCGGACTGGACATACCTGATGTTTCCCATGTCATTAACTTCAGCATTCCGCAAGACCCTGAGGGCTACATCCACAGAATTGGCAGGACAGGCAGGGCCGGCAAATCCGGCATTGCGATAACGTTTGTCACTCCCCGGCAGTACCGCCAGCTAAAGCTCATAGAGCAATCGGCAAAGACGCAAATAAAGAAGGCAAAACTTCCGAGCAGAGAAGAAGTAAGAAAGGCGAAGGAGGAAGAGCTTGCTGCGGGTGTTGAAGAGATTATAAAAGAAGGCAAACACACTCATTTTTATGACATGGCAAAGAGGCTCTTTGAGAAATACTCTCCTGAGGACGTCTCAGCAGCGGCGCTGAGCATGCTGCTTGATACAGAGGATATGCAGGAGATTGAGGAGCCGGGAAAAGGATATGCAGGACAGCAGAAGGATTCCGTGCGCTTATTCATGACAATAGGCAAGATGGATAAGATAAAGGTGGGAGATATAGTCAAATCAATCTCTGCAGAAGCGGGTATTCCAGAACGGAAGATCAGCAATATTGCGCTTTTTGACAAGTTCAGTTTTGTAGAAGTCCCGGCTGACCTTGCCGACAGGGTTATCAGCGCCATCAACGACAGCATCATAAAAGGAAGAAAGGTCAAAATCCAGCACGCCAAGAAAAAGGAGAGGAGATAATTATCTTAAGAGGAAGTGATGAGAAAATATTTGCAGATATGCGCAGTTGGAATTGTTTTCTCAGTATTGGCGGGTGTTTTATTTGTAAAACTCAGTCTTGCTGATATTCAGTCAATAGTATTTGGCTTTAACGGCAAAATTAACAGCAACGGCATTGCTTCTCCGTGGAAGTTAAAAGAAAAATACGGCGCGGCTGATGTAAAGATTGTCTCTGACAGCAGCGAGAAGGTTGTTCAGCTTAAATCCGACAATGCCTCTTTCTCCATAGAAAGAGAGGTTAATGTGGATATCAAGAATTACCCGTATCTCGCATGGAGATGGAAGGCTTTAAAACTGCCGCCTCATGGAGATGTCCGCAGCGGAAAAACAAATGATCAGGCGCTTCAGCTTCTTGTGGCATTTGAAGGCCGCAAAATACTCAGTTATATATGGGACTCAAATGCGCCTGAAGGCACGGTAGCTGACGAGTCTATTGCATGGCCTGTCAGCCTGAAGGTGAAGGTGCTTACTGTGAAAACAGGGACTGCGGATACAGGCAAATGGTTGACAGCCACAAGAAATGTGTACGATGATTACAGGAAATTATTCAATGAAGACCCGCCTCTTGTAAAAGGCATCAGAATTCAGACAAATTCCCAGCATACGGAAAGCATAGGAGAGGGTTATGTCGGGAAGATTGTATTCAGCAAAAATCTGTCTGTAGCAAGATAGGACTAAAAAAGGTGAAAATGAGATTAATTAGAACGTCCCCATTTCCGTTTCATAGCTGAATATGAAGATTACATGGCAAAGTTTCTCTCTGGATTTTTCTAAAAAAACCTGTCTCATGGGCATTCTGAATGTCACGCCTGATTCTTTTTCAGACGGCGGGCAGTATTTTAACAGAGGGCTTGCGATTAAAAGAGCGCATGAGATGGTTGAAGAAGGCGCTGATATCATTGACATCGGCGGAGAATCAACAAGGCCCGGCTATGAGCCTGTTCCGCTTGAAGAAGAGATAAGCCGCACAATCCCTGTAATAGAAGCGCTCGCAAAAAATATTAAAGTTCCTATATCAATAGACACATACAAGGCAGAAGTTGCAAAGAGGGCTTTGGATGCAGGAGCATCAATTGTTAATGACACAAGCGGGCTGCGGTTTGACCCTGAGATGCCGAAGGTTGTTTCTCAATATAAAGTCCCTGTTGTTATCATGCACATAAAAGGGACGCCAAAGAATATGCAGGTAAATCCAACATATGAGGCATTGATTCCGGAGATTATGGATTACTTCAGAGAAAGCATAAGGCTTGCCGTTGAATCAGGAATTGCAGAAGAGAAAATTATCATAGACCCGGGAATAGGTTTTGGTAAGACATTTGGGCACAATCTTGAGATAATAAAAAACCTCCGTGAATTTACACTACTTGAAAAACCATTGCTCGTAGGCCCTTCAAGAAAGGCATTCATAGGAAAGATTCTTGGCGATGCCACTGCATCAGAGAGGCTTGAAGGAACTGCGGCTGCGGTTGCAATTTCAATTTTAAACGGCGCAAATATTATCAGGGTTCATGATGTTAAGGAGATGAAAAAGGTCGCGCTTGTTGCTGATGCGGTGAAGAGGGGGAGCGTGGATTAACACCCAGAATCAGCAGTAGTGTCAAAAAGACAATATTACTTCCCCCGTTTATAGATAATCTTCTTAGTCCCTCCGTCGCAGGTTCCGACTACTTTTCCGTCCTTGACATCCGCGGCTTTTTCATTCGGAACGATTTCAAGGCTGAATTTCTTTACTCCTTTTGCCTGAATCTTGGCGTCAATCTCTGTTAGGAGTTCTTCACAGGGTTTCCTCTGCGCAAATGCAGGAGTTGCAGCGAACATCAATAAAACAACAGCGGCAATCAAGTTTTTCATCTTAAACCCTCCTCTTATTTTTATTGAATTTTAGGAGAAAGCTAACAGGCAAGTCAAGAAGAAATCACGCGGAGATTTTCCATATCAGTTCAAAATTACATATGATGACTTCGGGCTTGCCGGAATCATTTTTCATAATGTCCCCCTTATTGTCTATTGCCAGCAGGAGGTCGTTGGTTTTCAGCAAGGAGCCGTCATATCCGGCATTCTTTAATTTTTCTTTTACCTCATCTAAAAGTTTCTGACATTCTGATTCATCAATAATACCTCTGTAAGCCGCCTTGTAAAGGTCTATCGGAGTGTATAAAGCATCGCTGTGCTCGGCAACCCACTGGTCAGGCCCGTTGTAATAACCCCTGATTGTTATGTAGTTATGATTCTCCTGAAGAATGGGATTGCCTTCAGGATCAAGAATGCTTTTGTGGAACTCATATTTTCTCAAATCAGTTGACGGCTCTATCTTTGCGCTTCCGGTCATGTATATAGCCCTTACATAAACGCATGGGATCCCAAGCCGGTTAAGTTCATAGGATAAGGCAAATTCTTCAAAGGGGCTGTTTATCCCGAATTGACGGATCTTGGGATTATAGCTGCCGTTTTCCTCTATGTTATGCATTTCACCTACACGGGAAGTTTTCCAGACGAGGTGAATGTTGTCTTTTGTTATCGTATAGAACACTTCCTTTGAAAATGACAATCTGATGGAAGGAGTTTTCCTCCATCTTTCAGGAAGGAAATAATCGAACAGATGCGCATTTTTCCCGACAACCCACAACCTGCCTCCGGTGCTCTCTGCGTGTCCATAAATATAGGGCACTCCGAAGATTTCTTTATAAGACAGATGAGAGGGCAAAGGAGTCGGTGTGAAACGGTTAAGCTGGTCATCGAGATATGAATATCTTCGGGAAGATTTAACCGCATCTTCATGTTCAGGTGTGCGTGAGAGAAGCTCATAATCAACCACAGAATATTTGCCTTCATTCAGCAGTTGATACAGCAGTTCTGTCTGTTTCCCCGGAGCGTCTATATCCTGAGAGCCGCCGATTTTTTTGATGCGCTCGGTATTCTCTTCACTGATTATGATATGTTCCGGCTTCATATCGGCAACGAGGTATCCTTTTTTGTTTAGGTCGCCTATCCCCTTGTAATTGATCTTTTTTAGATGACTTACAAGCTCGGCGCTGTCCACATTGATAAGTTCAAAAACTTCGATAAGATTTTTGCCTTTAATCCATTCGTAGATGAGTTTGTATTGTTTTAATATGTCCAGATCAATGCCCGGATGCTTGACCCTTATGCGGTTGATTTTTTCGCGCGACCTTCCGCTCTGCCACAACTGCATCTTTTCAGGAGGCACATAAATAGCCATGGGCCGTTGCGTATTAACCCGCAGCTCCTTCGGGCCATAGATGTTTTCACGCATCTCTGTGACAAGGGAAAACTCTTCCCACGGGCTGTTGAATTCAGCATCGCAGAATTCTTCCAGAGTGTGCGTATCCAGAGGGACATCCTCTCCAACACGGCAGTTCTTGACTACGAGGTCAAGGCTTTTACCTTTAACCTCTTTTGTAGGAACCCTGTAAACAGAACTTGTGCCTTTAAGCCTAATCTTGTGTTTGTCGAACCAGTTCTTTTCATACCAGTTTGTGATATCAAAATGTTCTTCATAGGGTTCGGCAAAACGCGTGAGATACAGGTCTCCGCCGTCGCTGGTTTTTGTATGGACATACACAACGCCCAATACATTGACGAGAGATTTCTTTGATAGTGTTTTTTCCAAAGGTTTCCTCGTTGTCATTGCGAGCGTAGCGTGGCAATCTTTCTTTTGAGATTGCTTCGTCAGTCGTTACGACTTCCTCGCAATGACAATTGGCACGTTTGTGTTATATTTAGATCCTTTTCAAAAGCAGACAGAGCGATATTATCCAAGGCGCTCCGCAAGTTCCTTCAACTGTTTTTTAAGCCTCTCAGGCAGACGGCTGCCGAATGTTGCAAAATGTTTCTCAATATCCGGTATCTCAGCCTTCCACTCATCAAGGTCAACCTTCGTAAGCTCTTCCATGTTTTCAGCAGATAGCCCTATGCCATTAAGGTCAAGGCCTCGATCCACAGGCAATAAACCTATAGCTGATTTCTTTGCGTCAACCTTGTTGTCTGTGCGTTCGCACATCCACTTAAGCACACGGCTGTTGTCGCTGAATCCGGGCCATAAAAATCTTCCATCATGGTTTTTCCTGAACCAGTTAACATAGAAAATCCTTGGGGCTTTAGAGCCGAGCCTGTCGCCCATATTGAGCCAGTGCTGAAAATAATCACCCATATTGTAGCTGCAAAAAGGTTTCATGGCAAAAGGATCCCTTCTCAAATTACCAATTTCTCCGATATTGGCGAATGTGGTCTCGGAGGCTGCTGTTGCGCCGAGGAATACACCGTGATCCCAAGAAAATGCTTCATATACAAGCGGGACAACACTGCTCCTTCTTCCGCCGAATATAAAAATATCTATAGGAACGCCATTCGGGTTTTCCCAGTCCTTGCAAATCACCGGGCACTGGGACGCAGGCGCCGTAAAGCGGGCATTAGGATGTGCCGCATCACCCTTGCTTTCAGGAGTCCAGTCCCGCCCCTTCCAGTCAATGAGATGGGATGGGACATCGTCATTGATTCCTTCCCACCACACATCCCCGTCATCTGTAAGTGCGCAGTTAGTGAAAATAACATTCTCTTTCAGAGTATCCATTGCCATAGGATTAGTGTCATAAGAAGTGCCGGGAGCCACGCCAAAGAAGCCGTTTTCAGGGTTAATGGCATGAAGGCGTCCGTCAGCGCCGATCTTCATCCACGCAATGTCGTCGCCGATGCATTCGCATTTCCAGCCTTTGATTGAAGGCTGCATCATGGCTAAATTAGTTTTACCGCAGGCAGATGGGAATGCAGCAGCAATGTGATACTGCTTTCCCTCAGGATTGGTGAGTCTCAGTATGAGCATATGCTCTGCCATCCAGCCTTCTCTTTTGGCGACAGCAGATGCTATTCTCAGCGCAAGGCATTTTTTGCCGAGCAGGGCATTGCCGCCGTAACCTGAACCAAATGACCATATCAGATTTTCCTCAGGGAAATGGCTTATGTATTTTTTCTCAATCGGAGCGCAGGGCCACTGGACATCCTTCTGTCCCTTGGCTAATGGCGCGCCTATAGAATGGAGGCAGGGAATAAAATCCTCACCTGCATTAAGAAGTTCCATGACTCTGGCGCTTACGCGGGTCATGATATGCATGTTTATAACAACATAAGGGCTGTCTGTAACCTCTACCCCTATCTTTGAGATTGGAGAACCTATCGGCCCCATTGAAAAAGGAATCACAGACATTGTGCGTCCCTTCATGCAGCCTTTGTATAGCCGCTTCATGGTGTCTTTTAGCTCAATTGGATCAATCCAGTTATTTGTAGGGCCTGCCGCATCTTTTGCGGATGTGCTTGTGAATGTGCGGTCCTCAACGCGCGCCACATCGCTTGGGTCAGAGCGGAAAAGATAGCTGTTAGGCCGCTTCTTAAGGGGAATGGCGCTGCCGCTTGCCATCAGCTTTGACAGCATGAGGTTATATTCTTCCTTGGTCCCGCTGCATAAGTAAATGTCATCGGGCTGGCACATCTCCGCAGCTTCTTTAATCCAGTTGTTCAGTTTTTCATTCTTTGTCAAAGCAGACATAAATTTTTCTCCTTTAAGATGTATGATGCTATCACCGAAATATTTTTTAAAAAAGAGGTTACCTTCAGCGTCAGCCAATATATTTAATTATACGAATTATGCCATCAGAAAATCCAGAGCCATGGGCAGCCAGTTTATTTAGTTGAAGAGCTTAATTGACTTTAACATGCAAAACTATTATATTAAAAGCCACTTTGAAAAAATTATTATACAGGTTAATATTTTGGATTTTACAGATATAATCCGGCAGATAGTCCTCCTTGCTTTTCCTGTTCTCATAGCAGTTACATTTCATGAGCTTGCCCACGGTTATGTTGCAGACAGGCTCGGCGACCCGACTGCACGGCTTGCAGGAAGGCTTACGATTAACCCGTTAAAACATCTTGACCCGATAGGCACCCTGGTATTTGTTATTACGAGGATGATTGGATGGGCAAAGCCTGTTCCTGTGAATCCGTATAATCTTAGGAACCCGAAAAAGGATATGATTTGGGTGTCACTCGCAGGACCGGCGACTAATCTGATTATTGCTGTTATCGCGTCTGTTATTTACAGGCTGCTGCTGAGTTTCCCTGTTTCACCATTCAGTCCGACGGGGCAGACAATTCTTGTTCCGCTGATTCTGATAGCTAAACTAACTGTTACGATTAATATCGGACTCGGGGTTTTTAATTTAATCCCTGTGCCGCCGCTTGATGGAAGCAAGATATTAATGGGACTATTGCCTCACAGGCAGGCTGCTGCTTACAGCAGAATTGAGCCTTACGGTTTTTTTATCCTGCTCGGGCTTATATTTCTGCGAATTACAGACTACGTCATAGTCCCGATAATAATTCTCATAAGATACCTTCTTTTAGGGCAATAAGAAATCTGTTAGTGTTTAGCAAGGAGATACACTTCAACACACTATAAGACCGTCCTGGAGGGAAAAGCAAATAACATCGAAGATTTTCAGCTATGTTTCGAGTTCGGATAAAAACTCAGTAAACTCCAGCGAATATTCTATTGACAAGCCTTTAATAGTATAGTAGTATTTATCAATGATTAAGACTTTCAGCTTTGAATCAATTAAAGAATGGATAGGGAGGTAGTATGGTAAAGCTGAGTATTACCAAGAAGTTTTTTATTATTGGTTTGATAATGGTAGCCGCATTTTTTGCGGCAATTGGAATTACCCTTATAGCAGCAAGGGATATAAATGACACATTCAGGGATTTTGTTCAAAAGGAACAGTCCCTGCTGATATCACTTCACAGCATGCACGCCTTTGGGCTTCAGGGAGCCGGTTCTACAAGACAGATAGTTGTTGCGCCGAATGATAAGGCATCCGTAGATTTTTATAAAAAGGCTAATGATGAGTTTGTAAAAGCTAACGAAGAGGCGCTCAGAGTTGCTCCGCCGGAGATAACCGCGGAATTAAAAAACATCTCATCTGAATGGAAGGACCTGCATAAAATAAGATTACAAATCCAGAGTCTTGCTATAGAAGGAAAACCAAAAGATGCGATTGCACTCCTTACCTCTGCTGAAACGCCGAAGTGGCGAAGTTTCAGGGAAAAAATCCTTAATATGATAACGGTACAGAGAGATAAGGCCATGACAACCCAAAAACAGGTGGAATCTCTGACATATGAAAGAATGCTGTTAAGCGTAATTATTGCTACAGCTGCATTACTGATATCCGGGGTGATCTTCTACCTGTTTATCTTCAGGCAGATAGCACGCCCTATTCGTGACCTCACTAAGGTAGCAAAGGCTATGGGTGAAGGAGACTTATCCAGAAAGATTAGGTGGACGAGGGGTGATGAACTTGGCGAACTGGCAAAGACCCTTAATGATGCCATTGACAGGCTTAAGGGATTCGTCCAGAGCGAGGAAGAAAGAACCATGTCCCAGGAAAATATCATTAATTTCTTGAACCTCTTAAGCTCTGCCTCTGAAGGAGACCTTACTCAAAAAGCTGAGGTCACACCTGACATCTTTGGCTCCATTGGAGACGCCTTTAATCTCATGGTAGAGGGCCTCACAGACCTCATCGAAAAGGTTAGAAGCTCAGCTCAAGATGCCAACATGAAGAGTTCAAAGATATTGAGCGTCCTTAAGGAAATGGAAGAGAATTCCGAGATACAGACTGTCGAGGTCAGGCATGCAAGGGGGGCTGTAGAGGATGCTGCTCAATCTGCAACAGATATTACTGAGAAGACCAGACAGGCGCGAAAGATTTCTGAGATGGTAGTTAAGGCGATATATAAAGGTAATAGATTAGTGCTTGAATCCATGGACGGAGTGCAACTCATAAGAGTTACTGTCCAGGCCATAAATAAAAGGATGAAGTATCTTTCCGAGAGGTTGATGGAGATCGGAACAATCTCACAGCTTATCACAGAGGTTGCGAATAGAACTAACCTCCTGGCCATAAATGCATCCATAGAGGCAGCCAGGGCGGGTGAGCAGGGCAAGGGTTTTGTTGTTATAGCTGAGGAGATCAGATCTCTTGCTGAAAGGGCTACAAAATCCACAAAACAGATTGGAGAGATACTAAGCGCCATACAGCTGGAGTCTGCAGGGGTTACAAAGCACCTCGAAGAAGAGACCAAATATGTTGAGATGGAGACCAAACTTGCAACAGACACAGGAGCTGCCTTCAAAGAGATAGATGCCTCCATAAAAGATACGGTAACAGTTATATCAGAGATTGATACATCTGCAAATACCCAGAAAGAACTCACATCCAGGGTCATCCTTTCCACGGAAGAGGTCCAGAGGATAACCAGAGAGATGCTGAACCTCGTTAAGGATGTCTCGAACATCTCGGCGTCCCTTTCGGCCACATCCAATGTCCTCATATCTTCTGTTGAACGATTTAAATTACCTGAAACAGAGAAGGTTAAGGTATAATCCAAAAGAGGGATTGCTTCGCCTTCAGCTCGCAATGACAAATTAAGTGAGAACGGTTACTTTTGTCATTGCTTCGTCGTCCCGATTTATCGGGACGACGAAGCAATCTCAGGCGAGATCAACTGCAGATAGGTGTTTTCTCAAGATTTCTGAGAGAGACTTCTCGTCAAAGGGCTTAACAAGATAGTCTTCTGCACCGCTTTCCAGCGCCTTTTCTCTGTGTTTCTCAGCGCTTCTCGATGTAAGGACAATGACCGGTATCTCCTTCAATCTTTCTGAACTCTTTATCCTGTTTATCAGTTCATAGCCATGCATCACAGGCATTTCGAGGTCTGTGATAATCATATCGACTGGTGTATCTTCGAGTATGTTCAACGCCTCAACACCATTGGATGCGCTGTAGACCTTAAAACTCTTTGCCTCAAGGAAGGCGCTTACATATTTTCTAACACTCAGGGAATCATCAACAATGAGGATCCTCCTACCCCCATAACCTTCATCAGCCATAGGCCTGATGGCGACAGGCAGGATCTGTTCTTCAAATATCCTTATAGGGTTAATAACAAATCTCGCCCTTCCATTGCCTGATATGGTCGTCCCGGAGTAAATATATAATCCTCCCAGGAAGCGATTCATTGGCTTTATTATGGCCTCTTCATGCCCTATTATCTCATCAACAATCAAGCCGGCCTTTTTGTCTGCAACATTGCATATAATTACAGGTCTGTTTGATCTATCTATCATGCTGACAGTACCAAACATCTCAGAAAGATTCTTGACATGAATCTCCCTATCCCTGTAATTTATCATCTCAGGTCTTCCATCTTCGGACTTAACATCTATTTCTATTATCTCTTCGATCAGACTTGCAGGTATCACAAACTCTATATTGCCGGAACTGAAGACTATCACATTTGTTATCGCAAGAGATGAAGGGACACTTAACCTGAATGTTGTGCTGCTGCCGACATCCGTATCCACTGCAACTGCACCACTAATGGCAGAGATCTGTCTCCTTACCGCACTCATCCCGATCCCTCTGCCTGATGCCATATCAGCGATCTCTGTGGTTGTAAAACCAGGCACAAAAATCAACGAAAGAAGCTCTTCTACTGAAGGTTTGTTCTCGATATTTAATAGACCCCTTTTAACAGCTTCCTCAAATAACCTATCCGTATTGATGCCCCTGCCATCGTCGTTTACCTCTATAACAATGGAATTTCCGTCTCTCCTTGCAGAGAGGAGAATCAACCCCTCCTCTTTCTTTCCCTTCTGCAACCTTTCATCTGACTTCTCTATGCCATGGCTTACGGCATTTCTTATTATGTGCATGAGTGGATCAAAGAGCCTCTCGAATATCACCTTGTCAATCTTTGTATCACCACCTGATATAAGGACTTCAACCTTTTTGTCATCTTGTCTTGCCATATCTTTTATGGGTCTGACAAAACGTTTAAGCAATCTGCCTATCTCTATCATCCTGGCCTCAGAAATGTCAGACCTCAGAAGCTTTATCATGTTACCTATTGTCTTAACATCATCACCGAATGAATCAAAGAAAACGGAAAGCCCTTTCAGCGCCTCGGTTATATCATTTGTTATCTCCTGAAGTTTTCTTGAAAAGAGATTCAGGTCATCGTATCTGTCGAATTCAAGTTCGCCAAACTCTGAGAGGAGGGGATCGATATATTTCAGATTCCCCGGTACGGAGGGCGCAGAGTAGGCATACCTTTCAGCAAAGTTACTGACCTCTTTAAGCAGCCTCCTCCCTGCAAAAAATATCTCATCCGATATCTCGCCGGTCTCCTTTGACCTCTGTAAAAGATAATTCTTCTTTATGGATATTTCACCTATGAGATTCAGCATCTCTTCAACCTTCTGGACATCAACCTTGACAAAATTGTCTGAGAAGAACTCGAAGTCTTCCTTCCTTCTGCCAACTGCATCACGTTTTTCAGGAACTGCCGATATTGCAGGCTCCGGAGCAGCAGGAATCTCTTTAATCACCTCATCAGGAGTAGCAGCCTCTACCTTTTCACATGCCATCACCTCATCGATCCTCTGTAGCACCTGCTGTTCAACCCCTGCATTTTCACCCCTGCCTTCTACGATGTCCTGAATAAGCCCCTTAATATTGTCGAGGATGTATGACAAAAGCTCAACAACCGCGCTGCCCGGCCGTGATATCCCATCCTTCAGATCCTCGAGTATATCCTCCATCTTATGGGCTATGTTACTCGTGGCCTTGAGTTTCAGAAGGGCTGCTGCACCTTTTAGCGTGTGGGCTGTCCTGTAGAGGTCTTCTATAAGAGTGCCACTATCAGGGGCGCTCTCAAGTTCAGAGATTCCCTTATCAAGGGTGTTTATGTGGTCCTCTGCCTCAGAAAGGAAGTATTTAAGCAGTTCTGAACGGTCAAACTGTGCCATAATGGGGCTCCTTTACGCGAAAGGCCTGGAAAAAACTCTTTACGTGTATTATATCATCAGCAGGGATATCAGAGCCAAAGGTGACAAAGTATGGGAGCGTTTCAGAGATAAAACCTATATTTTCGTTTATAGTCTCTCTAAGAAGTTCAACCTCAAGATCGACAACGACAAGCTTGGCATCACTATATTCAGGTTTCCCTGCGGGATAAATCTTTGATAGGTCTATTGCAGGGACTATCCTGCCGCGGATCGGAACTACCCCGTATATATATTCGGGTGCCGTCGGAACAGGATACAGGGGATTTAGATCGACAATCTCTCTCACATGTTCTACAGGCAGAAGGAAATCCTTCTCGCCTACCTTGACGACACAGTAGGTAGATTCTTCTATTGTTCCTTCGTCGATCTGGTTTTCAATCTCATCCTTCATGGATTCAGGTGTTTCTTTACTGCAAGCAGCAGGTCTATGGGTTCACATGGTTTTGTCAGGTATTCATCCGCCCCCTGTTTTTCGCCCCAGAGCTTATCACTCATCTGGTCCTTTGATGTTAACATGATTACGGGGATACTCTTCAACCTTTCGTCTTTCTTAATCGCCCTGCATACCTGAAGCCCGTTTTTCTTTGGCATTATAACATCGAGGATTATCAGGTCAAAGGGCTCGTTTTTGACCATTCTCTCTGCCTCTTCCCCATCCATCGCAACTGATAGGTCATGCCCTGTATCAGCCAGCACAGACTTTATATACTGGAGGTCTGTAGCGCTGTCCTCAGCAATCAGAATCCTTGCCATTTAGCCTCCTCATTTATTTTTTCTTTAGAATTCCAACCTTTGTCAGCGTATAGAAAATCCTTTTCGCTTCTCTCTCCTCTATGGCGCTCTTTTTTATTATATCTCCGAGGTTTCTTTTTCCATCAACGAGAGAGAATATCTTCAGTTCATTTTCATCGAGATTGATATCATCTACCGCTACATCTGTCAGAAGCCTTGTAAGAACGATGCCGTTATCCTGGAACATCTTGGCTGCAAACCTCTTCTCATCAACTCTTCTTGCACCTTCTAAAATGAGATGAGAGGCCTTGACCCTTAAAGGTATGTCTGAGAAATTTTCAGGAATCGGCATCTTCTCAAAGAAGAAGTTCCCTGCCTCGAGCTCCATCGTCGAGTAGATGGCATCGTCTATACGCTCCTTTAAGATAGCCATAATCTCGTCTTCAGAAAGGATGCCCTCATTCACAAAGGCCCTGAGAATGGGAACCCCTGTCGCCTTCGATGCCTTAAATGCTCGGTTAAATACCTTCCTCGGGATGTTCTTTCTCTTTTCAAGCAGGTCTCCGGAAAGGAACCCCTTTCCCTGCTTACTCGTTGAGGCGTAAACTATACCTCCTTTATCAAAATATATTTCTGAACTTAGAACAGGTGAATAGATAGATAGTTTTCCGGTTGCTTTAGCGGTATCGCTTAACTGAAAAATATCGAAAAGACTGAAATCAGAAAGATCTCCCGACAAGGCGATGCCAGGCGCTCTAATTACCCCTGTCTGCTTCAAAATATCCGCAATGCTTTTCTGAAGCAAGACAGGAAACTCCTTGTAAAAATATCTTCGTATTATCCTGTCAACAGTCTCACCAATATCAGATGTGTAAACTGCCCCTGCAATATCGGGTGCAATATCGGGTGCCTCCATCGCCTCGGATACAGATGCATCCCCGGCCCTCTGTGATTGGACGATCGAGTTCACCTTCTCGACGAGTTCATCGGGTTGAAAGGGCTTTATAAAATAGTCCACCACACCGAACTTCTCTGTGAACTTCTCTCCCACATCCTCGCCCTTTGCGGTGATGAGTATAACAGGGACATTCTTGAGGAATCGGTTGTTTCTCACCATTTTACAGAACTGATAGCCGTTCATCCTCGGCATTATAAAGTCAACAAGTATTACTGAGGGCAGTACCTCCTCGGCGATCTTCAGGCCCTCCTCCCCGTCTTCTGCTGTATAAACCTTATATCCCTCTTCCTGAAGGACAATCTCAGCCAGTTTTCTTACAGTGGGGCTGTCATCTATAACAACAACTTTTCCTTTACCCATCACTTTTTCCTCATAATAGCCATCGCCTTTGCAAGGCTTACTTTCATCCTTGTGAAGGCATCTGCAATAGTCCTTATCTCATCATTGGTATTGACAATAAACTCTTTATCGAACCACCCTCGACTTACCTTATCCGCCACATCCGCAAAATGTTCTATTGGTTTAATTATACTGGCTATAATCAATCTGTCGATGACAATTATCACCACAAAGAAGAATACGCTGTATATTATAGAAAACAGGACAAGGGCCTTTCTTGCATTCTGTATCGGGACGTCAGCAGGTACATAGACGGCAGCAACAGTCTGAATCTCGCCCACCTTCCAGCCATAACCATTGGTTGTCCCATATTTCTCCTGCACCTCAGGAGGCGCAAATGCAGGGTCACCGTGGCATCTGAGACAGTCCGGTTTTACCTCCACCGGCCTCATTACCACATAGAAGCTGCTTGCGCCTATCTGTTTATAACCCCTCCATTCCTTTGTTAGTTTGCCTGCCCGAAACCCTTCTATTTTCTCCCTTTCAAAATCATCGGCCTTGTATACGAGGTTCAGGGGATTAAGGGTTGCCTCCTTAAAGGAGTAATTCGGAAGCTTTTCCCTGATCCTTTTTTCTATACCCTTTGCCACAAAGGTGGCAGACATAGCCTCAACAACGAACTTGGTTGGCAGCTCTTTGGTGACCACAGGCCTAAGGACTTCGCCCGTGTATTTCCTTGCTCCTTCCATCGCAGCCAGCATGATATTTGACTCCTCAAGTATCTCCCTTACCGCATTCTGTTTAAGAATGTAATAACTCCCCAGAATTATAACGGGAAGAGAAAGAACATAAACAATTAGCATAATGACTGTAAACCTTGCCCTTAACTTAAGGTTTTTAAGCATTCAATGTTACCTCCCTTATTGAGCTTACACGCCATGATAAAGTTTTTTATTTTATCCCCCTTCTATATTTTGCCCTAAAGGCCTCCTGTTGTTTAGCAGGCAGCTCCTTTATAAGAGACTCTAATAAATAGGAATAATCCTCCGATGGCATGGGTTTCCCCCGGCTGGAGGATATTTCAGAGAAGATATTATCTACAATCATTTTCCCTATAGGTCCAATTAAATCTATAAACTCTTCTTCAACATCCGTAATCACGGAAGGCTGGATGTTGACACCATGTGTTGAAGGTATTCCTGCGTCAACCTCCATAGCACTCATTCCTGTATGCGCTATAAGCTTCTCAGTTAAAGGTGTGCTGGATTTTGTGGGGGGTTTCACGCCCCTTACAAAGAAATGCTCAAGCGGAACTATGCTGTCTAATTTCTTAAGACATTCTTCATCTTTGCACGTGCCAAGATTTAGAGAGACAACCTCACCGCTGCCGAAATAAATCTTAAGGAGATGGCTTTCACCCTCTACTTTAATCGAAAGAAGCCCTGAATCCTTTGTCCGTATATATTTTGTTATAATATCCGATAGATTCATCAGCCTCCTTAAGCATCTTTAAATTGAGGGATCATAACCTAAAAAATACTTATCAGTCCTGATTCAACAGCCCCATAGGCTTTTTATAGTATATATGGTAACTACTACAAGTTGGAAAGTCAAGGAATGCTATAACAATAATTGCGAAGAGGAAACTTTCTGTAAAGGAGGAGTGACGACAATACTACAAATTAAGCAATGCTAACGCTTTTCTCAGTAAACTAAGCCCCTTTATCTCCTCATCTATCAATGGGAACCGAAGCACAGGAAGGTTAAATTTCTTATGGCTTTCCATCAGATACCGCATCTGCATTATCAAACGGCAGGCTCTTCTTGCCGTTTTTATGAAGCAGATAGGCATTTTGTTTTCCATAAATGCCTATCTGCTCTATATCTTCTCTTTGAATAACTTGTGACCGGTTGATTTTGCAAACCATACAAGGGAAAGCATTACAGGCACTTCAATCAGAGGGCCTATAACCGTTGCGAGCGCGACGGTCGGGTTAAATGCGGTAATCGCTATTGCGATTGCTATCTCAAAGTCCCTCCCTGTTGCGTTAAATCCTACAGCTACAGAATCCTTGTAATTAAGTCCAAGCTTCCAGCCTGTAAGGTAAACGACAACGAACATAATCCAGAAAAAGAGCGTCATCGGAATTGCCAACTGCACAATAAACATCGGTTTTTCAAGAATCAAGTCTCCTTTCAATGCAAACATCACAACCAAAGTGAATAAAAGCCCGATGATTGACATCGTATCAAGATAAAACTTCAGCTTATGGAACCACTCCTCGCCAAACCTTTTTACTCCTAAAAACCTTGTCAGCATTCCTGCAATAAGCGGAATGCCAAGGTACAAAAGTACGCTTTCGCCAACAACCCATACATCAAAATCAACATCGCCTAAAAGTAGTTTTGCATAGACAGGAATCAATATCATCTGAATTATGGAGTTCAGCGCAACCAGTATTATTGCCAGCGGCCCATTGCCTGCTGAAAGGTAGGTGAATACAATAACCATTGCAATGCACGGAGCGAGTCCGTAAAGGACAAGCCCGGTGTAGAGGTCGGGTTCACCGCTCAGGAATATTTTTGAGAGCAGGAGCATAAAAAACGGCGCGACTGCATAGTTAAAGAACATGACGATGAGCAATTGTTTCGGAGATTTTGCAGCCTTTCCCAAATCCTCAAACTTGATATTTGCCATAGCCGGATACATCATCATAAAGAGACCGACTACAACACCAAGTGCAAGGATATTTGGTATGGTGAACTCATAAGCGCCGTGAAATATGAATTTGATAGCAGAAATCGGAGGTGTGAGTTCAAAGTTTGAAATCCCGTACCACTTACCGACGGCAATGCCGATAATCATACTTGCGATAACAAATACCGGCAGAAGCCTGAAGTTGTGAAGTTTTTCAAACAATCCTCTGAGCATCTCTTACCTCCGCAATAAATTTAATTATCCTCTCTTTTATCGCAGCTCTTGTTTTTCTGAATTCATTTATGATTTTCTCCTCCGAACCGATGGTCCCCACAGGGTCGGCTATCGGCCAGTGGATGCGCCTTATCTCAGGAGGAGTCCATGGGCATGATTCCTCAGCGCTGCCGCAGAGAGTGATGACAATATCCATTTTTCTCAGGAGAGATTCGTCTATGCTTTTTGATTCTTGTTTTGATATGTCTATCCCTATCTCTTTCATTACCGAAACAGCTCTTGGATGCAAACCTGCAGCCATAAGCCCTGCGCTGAATGGTTCTATTAAGCCGCTACCGAATTCCCTTGCAAGCCCTTCTGCCATCTGACTTCTGCAAGAATTCCCTGTGCACAGAAACATTACTTTAAGCATTTCCACCTCTCTATGTATTTATTTTACCTGTACGGGTGTTTTTTCCTGTAATCGCCCGGACTTTCTTTGAACCCATTGCTGTTCCATATCCCCCGTCTATGTTGTCTTGCCTCATTTTCTGCCATTCTCAATTCATCAACATATTTGATATTTGGCGGGATGGTTAGCAGCACAGCATAGCCGTCCTTAACCATTTGAATGTTCAGCATTTTTCTGTCAGGCGTGAATATGTAACATAAGAGGCGGCCGTATTTGTCCCTTCTTTCCACATCAAATTCAAGGATGACTGTCCGGTTGGAAGCTGTCAGCATTTTTTCAAGGTGCTTTCTTGCTTTTGTCCCCCACGGCTTTTGTTTGATTTCCGGAGCATCCATGCCTATCAATCTTACCTTTTCCTTCCTGCCGTTTAGAATTACGCTTACAGTATCACCGTCATGTACCTTTATAACTCTGACGTACCCTTGATCGTCAAATGCAGGGGAGTTGTCGTAAATGCAAAGACCGGGAAGCAGCATTGCAATTAATATTGTGAATAGTGTGCTTGTCTTCAAACATCTTCTGAGCATGTATTAATTATAGAGCATATATGGGCTGAAAAGAATAATCCTTGATAATATCAATCTATTTAATGATAGAATATCTCTGATGGAGAAGAGGAAGACAAAGAGTATAAAACAGAGATTTTTTATGGCGAAAGAACTGCGCCTTTCAATTTCGCTCATAGTTATCTGGTCGCTTCTTGTAGGAATCATCTTTGCGTATTTAACCAAAGAGCTTGGAGCGAGGGTAGAGCACGGAGTTTTTTCTTTTATAGCAGTGTTTTTGGGTTATGTGATTATTGTTGTTATATTAGCCCTGTTTTTCACGCACAGGTTTATCGGCCCGTTTGAGAGATTAAAGATGGAGATGAAACTTGTACTGACAGGCAATTACCACAGACGGCTTTCCGTACGCAACAGCGATGACTTCTATGTCAGGTCGTTTGTTTTAGAAGTGAACAAGATGCTTGACGAGTTTGAAAAGAAGTCTTTTGACAAGGAAGGATTCCGTAAAAATATTGATGCTGAATTGCTGCATGTTATGGCTCTTATTGAGAAGGAGCATGTTTCAAAGGATAAACTGAGAGAAGCCCTTCTTTCATTCCATGAAAAAATGGAAGCATTGTTAAAGAAGAAGTAGCAAGGGATAACCCCTTGTCTAATATACCAGCCTCATCGCATCAGGCACAATCTCAATTCTTGCCGGTGTCATGCCGAAATAATCTCCGTCTATCTGTATGTGGGCATTGCCAGTTATTTCCATATTTTTTATCTGCAGGTATGTTATATCCTTAAATTTCAGATGTCTTTTTGTAATTATCCCTGAGACATATCTGAAAATATTCAGCCGGTTTTTACCGTGCATAATGAAGGCATAAAAATCGGCGTTCTTTATATCTGCATCAGGCGCAATCCTGAAATTGCCTGCGTATTTTGATGTTTTACAGATTATCGCAGAGTATCCTTCGCAGGATTTGCCGTCCATGGTGAAGGTCAATTTATCAGGCGCCCATCTCATCAGCGTCTTTAAACCGCTCAGAATATATGCTCCTTTTCCTGAGTATTTTTTAAGCCCCTTCTTTATTCCATAAACTGTTTCGCCGTCATAGCCGATTCCAGCCATCAGTAAAAAGTGACGGGTGACGCCTGCCCCGCTTCGCGGAGCGAGGCCGGGGGGTGAGGGGGGATTACTAGTTATTTTCCCAAGGCAGATAGTATGTATTTTGCCATTCAGGGCAATATCAACAGCCTTCTCTACATCTTCGGGTATGTTGAGTTCTTTAGCAAGGACATTTGTTGTTCCGAGAGGGAGTATCGCCATTGGTATGTTGGTGCAGGCAATGCCGTTAATCACCTCATTGTACGTTCCATCACCGCCTGCGGCGATGATTAAGAGTTTAGAGTTTAGAGTTATGAGTTCTAAGTTTTTATCATTTCTTAACTCTGAACTCTTAACTCTAAACTCAGAACTAATTTGTCTTGCAAATGACTCAGCATCGCCTCTTTTTCCGGTCAGCAGCATCTCAACATTGTGTCCCTTGTTTTTAATAATTGCTGTTGCTTCATTGATTTTCCTCAGAGCATTCCTGCCTGCTGCGGGATTGCCTATAAGGAATATAGTTTGTTTCATCTGTATTTGCGAGATTTTTTTGTTTCCCCCTCTGTTTTTTATTGATTATATAATGATAGCAGGTTTTCTTTCCAAATAAGAGATTAAGCCGGCAATATCAGCAGTTTCCCTGATAAAGAATACCCTGCCTCCGTGCATTTCCTTCACTCTCTTGATATTCGGTATCCTCAGATAACCGAATTCCTTTGATGCGATGTAACCGGTAGTATAATCAGGATCATCTGAGATGCAGGCCTCTGCGATAACATCACGGCATGATGCTGCCTTTGATGCAAGAACTAAAGCCTCTTTCACCCGCCTGAGGCGGGTTGTATTTATCTTTGCTCTTGACAGTTTTTCTGATAGATTTTTTTCAGTTGATTTCTCAATCCCCATTCTTGAGACTCTTACGCCTCTTTCCTTGTCGGGTTCAACGCGTGCTCCTGATTTCAGGAGTATCAGCGATGCGCCCCGCATTGTCTTTTTTGAATTCAGAACAACAAATCCATTGTCAATGGCTTTTTTCGAAATGCCAAGAGATTGCAATTTCTGTGTTATGATTTCCCTTGCTTTCTCAGGAGAGTTGCATTTGAAAGTTGCGACAGGCAGCAAAGGGATTGTTTTTGGCTTCTGCCTTATCTTTTCAATTGTGATTACAATCTCGTCAGGTTTGCCTCTGGAATGGGTTAACGCCCTTTTGATATATTCACCGCAGACCTTTGATATTTCGGATTTTTGGCATATTCCTTCAGCGCCAGAGATGTGGATGTCGCTCTTTGCCGCCCTCATACGAATGCTAAACATTTAAAAATCTCCATCTTGCTCCTTGTCATTCCCGCGAAAGCGGGAATCCAGAAAAACATCAATACTGGATTCCGCATCAAGTGCGGAATGACAAATAAGATATCAGGTCGAGAATGAGCGAAAAGCTAATCCTATCGCCAAGCTTCCTATTCTCAAATTTTCAATCCATATTGCCTTGTTAATTTTAAATCATCCTCAAATGTCCTGCCTGTTGTTGTAAGATAATTTCCTGTAAGGAGAGAGTCTGCTCCTGCCATAAAAACCATTGAATTAAATTCCCCTAAAACCTGCATTCTTCCCCCACATATGCGTATTTCTTTTTGCGGAAGAATAAACCTGTAAAGGCTCACAATTTTTAGGGCTTCAAAGGGATTGAGCAGGTCCTGTTCTCCCAGCGGCGTCCCCTTAACAGGTATAAGATAGTTTATCGGAACAGAAGTTATGGGCAGTTTTTTTAGCGTAAAAGCCATGTCAATCCTGTCTTCCCATGTCTCACCAATTCCGAATATACCGCCTGAGCAGACAGAAAGTCCGGCAGCTATTGCAGCATCTATAGTTTTCAGCTTATCACTGTACGTGTGGGTTCTGCATATTTCAGGAAAAAACCTTTCGGATGTTTCAAGATTGTGGTGGTATCTCTCAAGACCGCTGTCCTTTAGAAGTTTAAGTTCATCTTTGTTCAGCAACCCGAGCGTTGAACACGGCAAGAGCCCAATTCCCCTGATATCTTTTATCATCGAACATATCTCTTTCAATTCGTTTTTCCCTATCTTTCTTCCGCTTGTGACAATGCAGAATCTTTTTACGCCTGCATCTCTCGCTTCTTTTGCCTTTTCAATCACAGCGTTCTTATTGATGAGAGGGTAAATGGCTGTTTCAGTCTTGCTCCTTGAAGACTGGGCGCAGTAAGAACAATCTTCAGGGCATGCGCCTGATTTTGCGTTGACTATTGCACAGAGGTCCACAGAGTCTCCTCTGAACGTTTGCCGTATTCTGTTAGCTGCGGCAAAAAGGTCAAACATCTCTGTTTTTGGGAGTGCGCTTATTTGAACGGCTTCAGTTTTTGTTATAGCGTGCCCGCTTATAACCCTGTCTCTCAGGCTGTCAATCATGGGTTATTTTTTCGGAAAGGCGCATGAATTGTCAACTAAAAGGCAATTGTCGGTTTACATAAGGATTGATAAGAATTGTAATATTATTTGTGGAGCGCTGCCTTAATTAGAGATATTGCGATTGGTGTATACTAAAAGACAAAAACATTAAGGAGAATAATTGTATGGACATTTTAAAGAAGATAAACGAAGACCTTGTGACAAGCATGAAGAGCAGGGCTGGTGAGCTCATAGTTTCCACGCTCAGGATGATAAAGTCGGCTATAAAAAACGCAGAGATAGCAAAGCGCGGAAAAGGCGAGCTTACTGAAGAGGATATTTTAGGCGTGCTTTCTACAATGGTAAAGCAGCGCAAGGAATCTGTCGAACAATACCAAAAGGCCGGAAGAAATGATCTTGCAGATAAAGAAAATAAAGAGATAGGCATTATTCAGGTATATCTCCCTGAGCAGCTTTCTCCTGAAGAGGTTGATGAAATCATTAAATCAACAATTCAGGAGGCAGGGATTACCGGCATGAAGGATATGGGCAGGCTGATGAAGGAACTCATACCTAAACTTAAAGGCAGGGCTGACGGCAAACTGGTAAGCCAGCGTGTAAAAGAGATTTGTAGGGTTTGACGAAATTAGGAACAACTGGTAAGTTAGTCCTCCGGAAGGAGGAAGCAGATGGCAAGAAAGAAATGGAGCGCAGAAGAGAAGCAGAAAATGGTATTGGCAGGCTTGAGGAATGAGGCGTCAGTAGC
>JACPZK010000021.1 GCA_016195565.1 Nitrospirota bacterium
GCTGAAAGCGAGCTTGTCGCGGGATATTTTACAGAATACAGCGGATTCAGGTTTGCTTTATTTTTCCTCGGCGAATACACAGCGATGCTGATAATGTCTTCTATAGCAGCGCTCTGCTTTTTAGGGGGGTGGACGATACCTAAATTTATTACAGATGCAATGCCTTTCTTGCTGAATGTGCCGGGTATTGTGTGGTTTCTGATAAAGGTTTATGCCTTTATGTTCTTTTATTATTGGGTAAGGGCGACTTTGCCGAGATACAGGTATGATCAGCTTATGGCTATAGGATGGAAAATACTGATACCTTTAGCCCTGTTCAATATAGTGTTAACAGGATTGATAAAAATATGGATTTAAAAGCAGAGCAACAGAGCAGCAGAGCAACAGAGCAGCAGGATAAAAAAACTACTGCGCTACTGCGCTACTGCGCTACTGCGCTAAGGGCGATATTCTTTGTAGAGATTCTGAAAGGTGTAACGAGGCGCTATCCAAAGGTCAAAAGGCCTGTAAAGCAGGGCTTCAGAGGGATGCACGCCCTTGTGAGGGACCCGAATACAGGGAAGGAGAAGTGTGTTTCCTGTTTAAGATGTGCAACTGTATGTCCCTCCCAGTGTATCTACATAGACTACAGAGAGCAGGAAGATGGCAGTAGAATTGTAGAAAAATACGAGATAGAAGCCCTCAGATGTGTTTATTGTGGTTACTGTGTTGAGGTATGTCCTGTATGTGCCCTTGTGCTTACCGAGGCCTATGAATATTCCAATTATTCCCGTGACCAGTTTTATTTTGACAGGGAGCGATTATTAAAAAATTGGGATGAATTTACATCAAAACTGAAGACTGATAAATACTTCAATAAATTCTGGAGACCAGAGGGCATAGATGTAAAAAGAATGCCTGTGGGCAAGAGAATACAGGAGCCAATTTCTCTTGGGTATGACAGTTCAGAATCGAATTTTGGTTAAAACTTGACATAGGCAAGAAATATTGCTTAAATTAACAGCTAATTATGATTGATAATTAAATAAAGGATGAGCTTAAAGACAAAACGAGGAGATATTTTGTAATGCTGTCTGAATTGTTTTTTGGATATTTTGCAACAATGATAATAATTCTTTCGATTCTTGTTGTGACAAGGAGGAATCCCGTTCACAGCGTTATGTGGATGCTATTGCTTTTCTTCCATATCGCAGGCCTTTATCTGTTCCTGAACGCTGAATTTATTGCAGCCATACAGGTTATAGTTTATGCAGGAGCAATACTTGTGCTGTTCCTTTTTGTTTTGCTTCTTCTGAATCTTAGGGAAGAAGTTAAAGTGAAAAAATTTGTCGGCGCATGGCCCGCCGGGCTTTTTATAACTGCGGCTTTGCTTGTGATTCTCTTGAGTGTGGTAAAGTCTTTTGTGCCGGGGCCGGCCGGAAAATATTCCATTGAATTTATAAAACAGGAAACTCATACAAAGGCGCTTGGGAAACTCTTATATACCGATTACCTTTTTCCTTTTGAAATAGCTTCCCTTGTGCTGCTTGTTGCGATTATAGGCGCAATAGTGCTGGCAAAGAGAAAGACGGGGAACTAATGAAAAGAAGATTCAAGATTCAAGATTCAAGATTCAGGATGCAGGATTCAAGGCTCAGGAATTTTAAATTTTCAATTTTAAACTTTGAATTCTTGCGGAGCAAGCTATGGTCCCTTTAAACTGGTATCTGATGCTGAGCGCGGTTGTCTTTATGATAGGAGTCTTCGGGTTCCTTACGAGGAGGAATATCATAATAATGTTCATATCTGTTGAACTTATGCTGAATGCTGTGAATATCAGCCTTGTGGCATTCAGCCATTACCTGCAGGACTTGAGAGGCCAGATTCTTGTGGTCTTTATAATCACTGTTGCAGCGGCAGAGGCCGCGATAGGGCTTGCGATAATTATTGCGCTGTTCAGGAACAAGGACACAGTCCATGTTGATGAGATGAATGAGATGAAGGGATGAAAAGAATATTTAATATTCAATATTCAATATTCAAGAATTTTGAATTCTTGCGGACTGTATTGTTTGTTCTGTCATTCCCGCAGTTCTTAAGCGGGAATCCAGAAAAAAAGGGACTGGATTCTCCGGTCAAACCGGAGAATGACAACCATTGGAACGGAGTGAGATATGAATAGTTATCTTTTAATCCCATTTCTGCCGCTTGCCGCCTTTTTGATAAATATCCTGTTCGGCAGGAAGTATCTGAAGGAGAATAGCCACTGGGTGTCGATACTGGCAGTTGCCGGCTCGTGGATTGTGAGCGTGATAACACTGCCTGATGTCCTGTCAGGCAAGGTAATAAATGAAGACCTCTACTCATGGATTGTTTCCGGCGAATTCAAAGTCTCCGTAGGGTTCCTTATTGACCAGCTTACGGCAGTGATGCTGATTGTTGTGACAACCTGCAGCACACTGATTCATATCTATTCTGTCGGCTATATGCAGGGAGACAAGGGCTACTACCGTTTTTTTGCATATCTCAGCCTTTTTACTTTCTGTATGCTGATGCTTGTCATGGCTAATAACTTCCTCCAGTTATATTTCGGGTGGGAGGGCGTCGGTTTGTGTTCATACTTTCTCATTGGATATTACTTTGACAAGAAATCAGCCTCTGATGCAGGCAAAAAGGCTTTTATAGTGAACAGATTCGGCGACTTCGGCTTTGGCCTCGGAATAATAATGATATTCCTTACATTCGGAACCGTTTATTATGAGCCTGTCTTTTCACAGGCAAAGGGCCTTGCAGCACAGACAATTAATTTCCTTGGATATGATGTGCATCTTATGACATTGATTGCGCTTCTTCTTTTCTGCGGCTCAATCGGGAAGTCAGCACAGATGCCGCTCCATGTATGGCTTCCTGATGCAATGGAGGGCCCCACGCCTGTAAGCGCGCTGATACACGCAGCAACAATGGTAACGGCAGGCGTTTTTCTCGTTGCAAGGTGCAGCCCGATATTCAGCCTTTCTGAAACAGCGCTTATAGTGGTTGCATTAACAGGGGCTATAACATCACTCTTTGCTGCAACAATAGGCCTTGTACAGAATGATATAAAAAGGATTATCGCGTATTCAACTATCAGCCAGCTCGGATATATGTTCCTTGCAGCAGGGGTCGGAGCTTACACCGCAGGAATGTTCCATCTTTATACGCATGCATTCTTTAAAGCCCTTCTATTTCTCTGTGCAGGAAGCGTTATGCACGCAATGGCAGGAGAGCTTGACCTTCAGAAGATGGGCGGACTCAAGAAATATATGCCCGTTACATACTGGACAATGCTTATTGCATCATTGAGCATTGCAGGCGTGCCCGGCTTTGCAGGATTCTTCAGCAAGGATGAAATACTCTGGCTTGCATATTCAGGGCAGAGTCCTGTGGGGAAATTCGTGTGGGCTATCGGCACTGTGGTTGCGTTCCTTACAGCCTTCTACTCATTCAGGCTTATATTCCTCACGTTCCACGGAAAATTCCGGGGCACGCACGAACAGGAGCATCATCTCCACGAATCTCCAAAGGCGATGACAATACCATTGATGATTCTCTGCATCGGCGCTGTTGCATCAGGATGGATTGGGATTCCCCATCTACTTGGAGGCGGCGCGCATTTCACGGAATTTTTAAAACCTGTGCTCGGGCATCCCGAAGCGCACGGCACACATGCAGAGGAATGGATGGTGATGGCGATATCAATAATTGCAGGTTTTTCAGGGATAGGGCTTGCAGCATTATTCTATCTCATAAAGACTGATATTCCTGTCATGCTCGCGCAGAAATTCAATGCCGCATATAAAGTGCTCTGGAATAAATACTATGTGGATGAACTTTACAGTCTTATAATTGTGAGGCCAACAATCTGGACAGCTAAGAATATACTTATTGGTATTACGGATGCAAGGATTATTGAGGCTGTTGTTAATGGAGTTCCTAAAGGCATTGGAGAGTTAAGCAGGATATTGAGGAAAGCCCAGACAGGCTTGTTACAGCACTATGCAGCGATAATGGCGCTTGGTGTGTTAGTTATAGTTGCCATGATGCTTCTGAGGTAATATATGGAACAGGTGATAATAAATAACTTAGGTTTTCCGATATTGAGCACATTGATATTCCTGCCAATTGCAGGCGCGGCTCTTTTGCTCCTGATAAGCAGGTCTAATGAAAACCTCATAAAATGGCTGAGCCTTATTGTGAGCACGGCGGCATTTATTATTTCAATTCCTTTGTTTACGGAGTTCAAGAAGTCCACGCACCTTATGCAGTTTACAGAAAAACATGCATGGATTCCTTCGTTGAATATTAATTACAGTCTCGGCATTGACGGCATAAGCATACTGTTTGTCCTTCTCTCAGCCCTTATTACAATACTCTGCGTTCTTATCTCATGGAATTCCATCAAGGCAAAGACAAAGGAATTTTATATCTCTATTCTGATAATGGAAGGCGCAATGATAGGCGTTTTCTGTTCGCTGGATTTCATGCTCTTCTATCTGTTCTGGGAGGCGATGCTGATACCTATGTATCTTTTGATAGGCGTATGGGGCGGGCCTAACAGAATTTATGCCGCTGTAAAATTCTTCCTCTTCACGCTTGTTGGAAGCGTGCTTATGCTTGTCGGAATAATCGTCCTTTATTATCAGGCAGGCGGGACCTTTGACATACTTGAACTTACGACAAAGGCATATCCCTATCAATTGCAGCTCTGGCTCTTCTGGGCGTTCTTTGCTGCATTTGCCGTAAAGGTGCCGATGTTCCCTGTGCATACGTGGCTTCCTGATGCGCATACGGAGGCTCCTACGGCGGGAAGCGTTATTCTTGCGGCTGTTCTTATAAAGATGGGCGCTTATGGTTTTATCAGGTTCTCATTGCCGTTATTCCCTGAGGCGTCAAAGGCAATGACGCCTGTAATGCTTACGCTTTCTGTTATTGCGATAATTTACGGCGCGGTGATATGCCTTGCCCAGACAGATTTAAAGAGGCTTATCGCATACAGCTCTGTCAGCCACATGGGTTTCGTAACGCTCGGAATATTTGCCCTGAATTTGCAGGGCATGGAAGGCGGAATACTCCAGATGATAAACCATGGCATAGTCACGGGCGCTTTGTTTTTGAGCGTCGGAATGATTTATGACAGGACTCATACACGGCAGATTTCTGATTACGGAGGAGTCGCTTCCGTAATGCCTGTGTATGCGTCTTTGTTTATGGTGTTTACGCTTGCATCAATAGGGCTTCCGGCAACAAACGGGTTCATAGGAGAGTTCCTGATTATTCTCGGAGGGTTCAAGGCTAATCAATGGGCAGGCGTGCTTGCGGCAACAGGCATAATCATAGGCGCAGGTTATATGCTATGGCTCTATCAGAGGGTTTTTTTCATGGAGACAAACCAGAAGATAGCACAGATGGGGCTTGCAGATATTAATCTAAGGGAAATAATAACCCTTCTGCCGATGATCATACTGATATTCTGGATCGGAGTTTATCCCAATTTGTTCTTGGACTTCATGCACGAATCTGTAAAACACCTGCTTGAAAGGATAAACGCCGGAGGCGGCACAGAGACGGGTATAGCAAAAAATATTCTGGAGATAATCAAATGACAAATCCTGCCGGATTCATAATGCCTGACCTTGGGCCGGTTATGCCTGAAATCGTAATGACTTGCCTTGCCCTTCTCATCCTTCTTTCAGAGCTTGTGATTAAAAGAAAAGAGACAATCGCTTTCCTGAGCATCGTGAGCGTTGCAGTGGTTACCTATCTGCTTGCCGGTTCCACGGGAACCACGTTTAACGGCATGTTTATAGCTGACGGCTACAGCCTGTTTTTCAAGCTTATATTTATGCTTAATGTTGTTCTGACTGTCCTTATATCAGTGAAATACATTGCAATTGAAAAAGTGAATTTCGGGGAATATTACGGCCTTATACTCTTTTCCACTCTTGGCATGATGCTTATGGCATCGGCAGGAGACTTGATAACCCTTTATATCGGGCTTGAGCTTATGGCTTTGAGCACTTATGTGCTCGCGGGATTCCTCAGGCACGATATAAAGTCTAACGAGGCTGCAATAAAGTATTTCCTCCTCGGCGCGTTCGCTTCGGCATTTTTGCTCTACGGCATATCATTGATATACGGGCTTACAGGCACGACAGACCTTCATGCAATATCCTCATATATATCACAGAAAGGGCTTTCAGGCAATCCTGTTTTAACGCTGTCTATGATCATGTTTGCGGTTGCTTTATCGTTCAAGATAGCTGCCGTTCCTTTCCATATGTGGGCGCCTGATGTTTACGAGGGCGCGCCTACTTCCATCACTGCGTTTATGTCTGTGGGGCCTAAGGCTGCCGGGTTTGCCCTGATTGGAAGGGTTTTCATGACAGCATTCGGCGCGGCAAGAATTGAATGGACAGGCATTCTTATCCCGATAGCGATACTCACAATGGCTGTCGGAAACATAATTGCCCTTTCCCAGACCAATATAAAGAGAATGCTTGCGTATTCTTCAATAGCACATGCGGGTTATATGCTTCTTGGAATAATTGCAGGGACATCTGAAGGCCTGGCAAGTGTTCTGAATTATCTGTTTATTTATGCATTCATGAACATAGGCGCATTTGCAGTTGTGATTATGCTCAGGTCAGAGGGATTTAAGGGAGATAATATCTCTGATTATGAGGGGCTTGCAAAGACACATCCATTAGCTGCCGCCTTGATGCTTGTATTTATGTTTTCACTTACAGGGATTCCACCCACGGCAGGGTTTATGGGCAAGTTTTATCTTTTCATGAGCGCAGTAAGCGCAGGATATACATGGCTTGCAGTGACGGCGGTTATATTCAGCGCGATATCAGCATATTTTTATCTGCGAATCGTAATGTACATGTACATGAAAGAACCCAAGACCGAAGTTCAGCTTTCTGCCTCTCCGGGGATAGCCCTTGCGCTTGCAATAACAGTAATCGCAGTTCTGGTTATCGGAGTGCTGCCCTCAAAAGTCATCAGTGTTGCCCGCATAGCAGCAGGATTTTAAGAATGATTGAAGAGGCAATGAAGTATTAATCATATCTGTTCAACAGGATAACCCTTCCTTTTCAGCAGCTCTATAATCCCTTTATTCCCGACAAGGTGCCCTGCGCCGACAACAACAAAGTAGCTCTCGTTTGTTTTTAAGAATTCTTCTATCATGGATGTCATATTTGCATTTCTTTCGTAGTAGAGCTTTTCATATATCCGGGCGATCCGCCTGTCTCCGTTTACTCTCGATGCTATTGATTCTATGCCTTTTGCATCTCCTGTCAGCCAAGCCTGAAGAAGCTTATCAATTTCCTGTTTAAGTATTTTTAAATCTTTCAGCGTATGAAGTAAAAACAGTTCCTGCTCTTCATCAGAAAATCCTGAAAGGAGATTAATCTGATAATCAAGGCTTTCAAGTTCCATTATCTTTTTCTTTCCCGCAGCCTTTTTAAGGAAATGATTGTCTATCCCGTATTGGGGATTAAACCCCAGTTTCATGAGTTCTATTGATTCCAATGTCATTGCTAAAAACCATGGTTTTTGTTTGTTTATCAGCTCAAGGGGCATGCCCATGCTCCCTGTTTCTTTTTTGACGAGCTCGTAAGTCTCTTTTGAAACATGTTTTTCCAGTGTTTCATTTCCCGGATAGAAGGCGCTTGTCAGTAATTTCTGCAAATCCAGTTTAGCTGCATCATTGATATTTGCCTCTACTGCGAGAATATTTGATTTTTCAAAAGCATCTTCGATTTTATTGTTTAAAGGATAAACCTCTTTTTTCATGAGGTGCACAGAGCCGAGCACATAAACGGTTGATGTCTTTGACTGGACTTTCCACATGAATGTCTTCTGATTTTGAGCAGCAGCATTGTGGGCATACAGAGACGCATCAAGCAGAAATAGAATCAAGAAAAAAGGCAGAAACCTTGCCGTTAATTTTCTCATTTAATTGCTCCCTTGAGTTTTATTCTAATTATACTATGTCTGACAATAGATTGACTGCAAACATCCTGCATGATATTCTCTATATCAAGTGGTAGGCAGTAAGCAAGGAGGTATTATGCCTTATGATTTTGTTTTGCCTGATTTAGGTGAAGGCATCACAGAGGGCGAGATACGGAGATGGCTTGTCAAGGAAGGCGATGCTGTTGAAGAGCATCAGACTGTTCTTGAGATAGAGACAGACAAGGCAGTGGTGGAAGTCCCATCCCCTAAAAAAGGGAAGGTCTTGAAGATAAACAAAAACATCGGCGATATTGCAAAGGTCGGTGAGGTATTGATGACTATTTCGGAAGCAGGCGAAGCTGTTGAAGAAAAGCCAAAAGCAGAAGAAAGGCCAAAATCTGTTTCTGTTGTCGGCGTATTGCCTGAAGAAGAGGAAGAAATACTTGCAACGCCTGCTGTAAGGGCATTGGCAAAAGAGCTTGGCGTTAAGCTTGAATCAATCAAAGGATCGGGTCCGGGCGGAAGCATTACGAAAGATGATGTCACAGAGGCCTCTGCAAAAGGCAAAAAGACTGAAGACCAGTACGGCGCGATAGAGAGGCTGGCGATAAAAGGATTGAGAAGGACCATAGCAAAGAACCTCATTACATCACAAAAGACAACTGCCTTTGTAACAGGAATGGATGAGGCAGACATTACCGAGTTATGGAATCTGAGAGAGAGGGAGAAAAAAACCATACAAGGGAAAGGCATTCATCTTACATTTCTGCCATTTTTCATTAAAGCTGTGCAACATGCACTTGCAGAGCATCCTTTGCTTAATGCATCTGTTGATGAACAAAGGGAAGAGATAATAATCAAAAAATATTACAACATCGGCGTTGCCGTTGACACGCCTGACGGCTTGATGGTTCCAGTGATAAAAAATGCCGACAAAAAGACCATTCTTGAACTCGCCTCAGAGATTCAGGTGTTAAGCGTTAAAGCGCGAGAGAGAAAGATAATGCTTGAAGAGATAAAGGGGAGCACTTTTACAATCACAAATTACGGACATTTCGGAGGATGGTTTGCAACGCCAATAATCAATTATCCTGATGTTGCGATACTCGGCACAGGCAAGATTTCCGAAAAGCCGTGGGTCAAGGACGGCCAGATTGTTATCAGAAAAATCCTGCCGTTATCGCTTACCTTTGACCACAGGGTGACAGACGGTGTTGATTCAGCAAAGTTTTTGTCTAAAGTTATTCAATACCTTGAAGACCCGGCACTGCTGTTTATTGAGAGTGCATGAAGGATAGTAGAGAAAAAATCAGAAACTTATTTTCTGCGAATATCGTTTGAACCACTTTGCCGTATCGGTGACCGAGGCTTTTCCAGTTGCCATGTTGAGGGTAAAGTCCTCAAGTTCTTTCTGCGATGTTTCAAGATTAAAGCCGTTTATGCGAAGGAATAGTCCGGTCGATGAAATTGCTGTCCGTTTGTTCCCGTCAATAAACGGATGATTTTTGACAAGCGATTCCATGAGCGCCGCTGCTTTTTGAAAAATATTAGGATAGAGGTCTTCTCCTCCGAAGGTTGCCATCGGCCTTGCTACCGCAGACTGAAGAAGCCCCAAGTCCCTTATCCCGTGAGAGCCGCCTGTCTCATCAATCAGCCTGCTGTGAATGAAAAGCACTTGTTCGGCTGTAAGATATTTCACTTCTTTGCAAGCGCTTTCAGAGCCGGGCGGTATTTTTCAATGAATTCATTCACCTGTGAGACAAATTCCCTGTCTATTCCCCTGGGATATTTTTTCTTTTTTACAGGCTCAAGAATAATCCTTTCACCGGACTTATCAAGAGCAATGTCAACCTCGGAGCCGACAGAGAGATTCAGCTTTTCAATCATCTCGCGCGGGATTGATACTCCCTGACTGTTTCCTATAGAGCATAATTTTCTGTGCATATTATCTCCTCCAATGTTATAACATGATTATAACAGAAAAGAAGCCGGTTTGTTTATCAGTTTATATGAGTTCTGGTTTTGTATGCATAGTGTAGTGTTTCAGAAATAGCTTCACATGGTCTGTCATTCCTGCGCAGGCAGGAATCCAGAAAAAAACAGAACTGGATTCCGTATCAAGTGCGGAATGACAACAAAACCCATGTAATGAAGTGTCAGAAACAGCACACTAATATAGTATAATCAAACCTATGGATAACAATATGAGCCTTGATTCTCTATTTAAGCCCAAATCCGTTGCCCTCATCGGCGCGGCGCACAGCGAAGAGAAGCTCGGCGGCGTGATTCTTAAGAATCTCCTCAAGTTCAAAGGGAATGTTTATCCTGTAAATCCTAAATACGGCGAGCTTATGGGGTTAAAAGCGTATCCTTCTGCCCGTGATATTCCGGAACCTGTGGATCTGGCAATAATCATGAGGCCCGCTGCTGAAGTCCCTGAAATACTCAGAGAGCTTGCGGGCAGGACAAAAAGTGTAATCATTGCCAGTTCCGGGTTTGCGGAAATTGGGGAGAACGAGCTTCAGGATGAAGTTATAAAGGCAGGCAAGGAGATAGGCGTAAGAATCCTCGGCCCAAACTGCATGGGCATATATAATCCATCTCACAGGCTGGATACATTTTTCCTTCCTGACGAGAGGCTGAAAAGGCCTAAAAAAGGGAATGTGGCTGTTGTATCGCAGAGCGGTGCCATCCTGAGCTGCTTATTGGGTGCGCTTGAGACTTCAAACACAGGTGTATCAAAGGCAATAGGATACGGCAATGCAATAGACATTGATGAGGCGGATATATACGAATACCTTGCCAAAGACAGAAATACCGGCGTCGTAATTTCGTACATTGAATCACTGGGCAATGGAAGAAAGTTTATTGAAAAGGCAAAAGTTTTATCGGAGAAAAAACCATTGCTCATCCTCAAGGCAGGCAAGGGTGTAAGCGGGCAGGCGGCAGCATTTTCGCATACAGGGAGGCTTGCAGGGAAATATGAGGTCTTCCATTCAATACTCAGACAGTTCGGAATAAGGGAAGTGGAGGATTTTGATATGCTTATTGATGCGGCAAAGGCGCTCGCATTTCAGGGACGAGCGGCGAGAGAGAAGAAAGAATGGGAAATTGGGAACAGAGTGCTTATCATTACAAATGGCGGAGGCTCCGGAGTTTTGGCTGCTGATGAATGCATGAGGCAGGGGCTTGATGTGGCAAAGCTGCACGTAGATAAAACGGAAAAACTCAAACAGATATTCCCTCACTTTTACGGAATCAACAACCCGATTGACCTTACTGCGCAAGTCAGGGATGAGGATTATGTTACGGCGTTAAATGAATTAAAAGACGACTACGATGGATTCTTGGTTATTGCCCTGTCAAATGTATATGGGATTACAGAGAGGCTTCCTGAAATGATAAAGGCTTGCAAGGCTGATATAAATAAACCGGTTGTTTTCCATATCGCACAGAGCGGCATATCAAAGAAACTGACCGCTCTTCTCGAAAAAGCAAAAATCCCTGTCTATCCCTCGCCTGAAAGGGCAGTCAGGGGATTAAAGGCGCTTTTACGTATTTAAAAAATATATTTGTCAGGATGAGGCTCCATTTCAGGCGGCTGTGACTGTCTTTCGGCAATATTAACCGTTACAAAAGTATAGATGTTAGTACAATATACATAGTCTCTTACAAGTTCTCATGCGGGGCTTACGCTCCACTTTGTGCAGACTTCAGCCCCTATTCTGACAGGTCTGTGAATCTTGCCTCAATCCAGCCCCGTTGCTCTTTACTAAAAATTCGACATCCGCTTTCCCGAGTGCGCGCTGTGGAATAGTAAAGAAAACATCGTGTTTAGCCATTTCATTTATCTCCTTTTTTTGTGTTTAACAATGATTAGACCAACTTGGTATTTTCTTCCCTTATGGCAAAAATAGTAGCACATTCTGCAACTCTTGAAAAGGGAAAAATCTTTTAAATCACGAGGGAAACAATTCCCGCTCAGGGTATTTTCTGGTAATATTGATATAGGGAGATATAAAAATGCCTGAAAGAATAATAGAATCATGCAATGTAAAACGGCTTGAAGTCCTTGATGAAAAGGGCAATGCTGATGAGTCCCTCATGCCTTCCTTGTCCGATGAACAGATAAAAAAAATGTATGAACTCCTTATCCTTTCGCGGACCTTTGACCAGCGCGCCCTAAACCTTCAGAGGGAAGGCAGGCTCGGCACCTACGCATCAATCCTCGGTCAGGAGGCATCACAGATTGGAAGCGCATTCGCGCTTGAGAAATCAGACTGGATATTTCCGTCATTCAGGGAAATGGGCGTCTATATCACAATGGACTATCCTTTGCATATGTTGTTTCAGTACTGGTCCGGAGATGAAAGAGGAGTGAAATGCCCTGATGACTTGAATATCTTTCCGGTATGCGTACCTGTAGGGACACAACTGCCTCATGCAGTCGGCGCTGCAATGGGAGTGAAATACAGGGGAGATAAAAAGACGGTTGCCTGTTATTTTGGTGACGGCGGCACATCTGAGGGAGATTTTCATGAAGGGATGAACTTTGCCGGTGTGTTTAAACTCCCTGTTGTTTTTATCTGCCAGAATAATCATTGGGCAATATCAGTTCCGAGAGAGAAACAGACTGCATCCAAGACGCTTGCACAAAAGGCTTTTGCCTATGGCTTTGAAGGGATTCAGGTTGATGGAAATGATATTTTCGCTGTTTATAAAGCTGCATCGGAAGCTGTCAGAAAGGCAAAGGATGGTAACGGGCCAACGTTCATAGAATGTTTTACATACAGGATGTCAGACCATACAACAGCAGATGATGCGGCAAGATACAGGTTAAAAGAAGAGATTGATAGCTGGAAGCCGAAAGACCCGATTCTGAGACTGAAGTTGTTTATGGAGAAAAAGGGGCTCTGGAATAATCAATATCAAACAGATGTTGAAAATAAGGCAAGGGAAACTGTTGATGAGGCTGTAAAGAGGGAAGAGGCAATAGAGCATCCTGAACCAAAAGATATGTTCACATTTACTTATGAAAAATTGACACAGCGGCAGATGAGGCAGATTAAGGAGTTATGATATGCCGAAACTAAACATGGTTCAGGCTATCAACCTTGCATTAAAAGAAGAAATGCAGAGAGATAAAAATGTTGTCCTTCTCGGCGAGGATGTCGGCAAAGACGGAGGAGTCTTCCGAGTTTCAGAAGGCCTGTTAGATCTCTTTGGGCATGAAAGAGTAATTGATACTCCGCTGGCTGAATCAGGGATTACAGGTGTTGCAATAGGAATGGCTTTGTATGGCCTAAGGCCAGTTGCAGAGATTCAATTCATGGGGTTTATATATCCTGCAATAGACCAGATATTCTCCCATGCATCAAGAATACGCGCACGCTCAAGAGGAAGATTCACATGCCCGCTGGTTGTAAGGGCTCCATGCGGAGCCGGGATTAAGGCGCCTGAACTTCACTCGGAAAGCAGCGAAGCGTTGTTCTGCCATATGCCGGGAATAAAAGTTGTTGTGCCGTCATCTCCATACAATGCGAAAGGGCTTTTAATCTCATCAATAAGAGACCCTGACCCTGTTATATTTCTTGAATCAACAAGGCTGTACCGCTCAATAAAAGAAGATGTCCCCGAAGGCGAATATATAATCCCGCTTGGAAAGGCAAGAGTTGTCCGTGAAGGGAAGGCTGTAACCTTACTTGCATGGGGGAGCATGCTCCACAGAACACTTCAGGCGATTGAAGATATTGATGCAGAGGTGATTGATTTGATGACATTGAAACCCTTTGATGAAGAGACAATACTTAAATCAGTGAAAAAGACAGGGCGTGTTGTTATTGTCCATGAAGCTCCGAAGACATGCGGATTCGGTGCGGAGCTTTCAGCAACAATAGCAGAGGATGCAATATTTCATCTTAAGGCGCCGATAATGAGGGTGACCGGCTATGATGTTGTCCTGCCGCTTCCTAAACTTGAAGATTTTTACATACCGACAACTGCAAGGATAAAGAAGGCGATTGAAGAAGTGATGAAGTATTAAGGACTCGCCTGCTTATTTTTTATGTTTAAAATCTTTTTATTATGTTGTAGTAAGTATCTCTCTGCGCGGGATAGAATCCGGCATTTTTTATTGCCCTGATTATGTCTTCCATTGAAACCCTGTAGCTCACTCCTGCTGATGCAACTACATTTTCCTCTATCATTGTAGAGCCAAAATCGTTTGCACCGAACCTCAATGCAACCTCGGCGATTTTCAACCCCTGCGTTACCCACGATGCCTGAATGTTTTTCACATTGTCGAGATATATTCTGGATAAAGCAAG
The DNA here is from genome assembly GCA_016195565.1 of Nitrospirota bacterium. Taxonomy (NCBI): domain Bacteria; kingdom Pseudomonadati; phylum Nitrospirota; species Nitrospirota bacterium. The sequence goes on from JACPZK010000021.1 coordinate 14,307, forward strand.
AACGCGAAGATATTCCACAGCAGTAGCTCCCCACGGGGACAGTCCCGATTCTACGACTTCGCTTTGCTCAGTCCGTAAATCTGGGACAGTCCCCTCTGACTTCTGAGCTAATTCTGTATTCCCAGGCTGGAATGTCCACGGGATGAATGCGGTAAACCCCCCTGTCCTGTCCTGAAGAGTTCTTATTGCATCAAGATGTTCAATGATGTCTTCAGGTTTTTCAATGCTCCCGAACATCATTGTCGCAGTTGTCCTCATGCCGAGCCTGTGCGCCTCCTCCATTACCTTAAGCCATGATGATGATTTTATTTTCCTTGGGCTCAGTATCTCCCTCACCCTGTCAGAGAGTATCTCTGCCCCTCCTCCGGGAATGGAATCAAGCCCCGCGCCTTTCAATATTTTCAAGGCTTCCTTAATTGTCAGGTCTGATTTATCAGCGATGTAGCATATTTCAGGAGGTGAAAATCCATGGACATTAATGTCAAAGCGTGATTTTATTGACTTGAGCAGATTGATGTAATACTCAATATTGAAATCAGGATGCAATCCTCCCTGAATCAATATTTGCGTGCCGCCGAGATTTATTGTCTCTCCAATCTTCTTGAATAACTCATCTTCACTCAAAATATAGGAATCTTTGTCTTCCTTATCCCTCCAGAACGCACAGAACTTGCATTTATTTATGCAGATGTTTGTGTAGTTTATATTCCTGTCAACAATGAATGTGCCGGTCTTTTCAGGATGAAGTTTTTCCCTTATCCCGTCTGCCTGCTGGCCAAGCTCAAGCAGGTCAGAATTTTTCAGTAATTCAAGCCCTTCACTTTTTGTTATGCGTTTATGCTTATTCATTAACCTTTAACTCTCTATAAAAACTATCCCTCTCAACAGGAATCTTCCCCGCTTTTTTAATGAGATTTTTTAATTGCTCTGCTGTCATTGCATTCCCGCTGAGCGCACCTGCAGAGTGCGTAATCTTTTCTTCAATTATGGTTCCGTCAATATCATCAGCTCCGAATAAAAGCGCAAGCTGTGATACTTTCTCTCCAAGCATAATCCAGTAAGCCTTAATGTGCGTAAAATTATCAAGCACAAGCCTGCTCACTGCAATCGTCTTTAAATCATCTATGCCTGATGAATATGAACCGCCTATCTCAGTGTTTTTAGGATGATATGCCAGCGGAATAAATGCCTGAAATCCTCCTGTCCTATCCTGTAACTCTCTCAGTCTCATCAGGTGATCAACCCTCTGCTCATAGCTTTCAATGTGTCCATAAAGCATAGTTGCATTCGTCTTTATGCCTGCCTTGTGCGCAGTTTCCATGACATTAAGCCATCCCTCGCTTGAGAGTTTCTCAGGGCATAACTGATTTCTTACTCCAGCATCAAATATCTCTGCCCCTCCGCCGGGCATTGCATCAAGGCCATGCTTTTTGAGTTCAAGAAGTGTGTCCGTAATGCTCAGGCCGCTTATTTTTGAAAAATACTCTATCTCTGTCGCAGTGAATGCCTTTATGCATATTTTCGGGAACGTTTTTTTTATTTTGGAAATCAACTCAAGATAATATTCAAATTGCCAGTCGGGATGCAGTCCGCCGGTGATGTGAACTTCGGAAAAAGAAGTTGAGAGTTTCCGGATAATTTCATCCAGTGTCATCTCATATGCCCCTTCTTCCCCTTTTGAGCGGCTGAATGCGCAGAACTTGCAGCGGTTCACGCAGATGTTTGTGGGATTAATGTGGATGTTTCTTATGAAGTATGCCTTATTGCCGTTCTTCTTTTTGGCGGCGTGGGATGCGAGTTTTCCAAGAGTGAATATGTCATCCGTCTCAAATAGCCTGAGAGCGTCTTCCTTTGTGAGCCTCTGTCCGGAGAGGATTTTATCTTTAATGTTTTGCAGCATTTTAAAAACAGCCTGATTAGATAATTGGGTTTTCCTTGAAGCTTTAGCTAATAAGATATTATACTATAAACTCTTAAATTCATTTTGGAGACTACATTGGCTAAAAAGAAAGTTGTTATCGGCACTCGCGGAAGCAAGCTCGCTTTATGGCAGGCTGAATGGGTGAAGTCTGAGCTTTTAAAATTAAATCCCGACCTGACTATTGAACTTAACAAGATAAAGACAACAGGAGACAAGATTCTTGACGTGCCTCTTGCAAAGGTGGGCGGAAAAGGGCTTTTTGTCAAAGAGATTGAAGAGGCAGTGCTCAGAGGCGAGGCAGGCCTTGCAGTCCACAGCATGAAGGATGTGCCAACAGATTTTCCTAAAGGGCTTCACCTTGCTGTTATATGTAAAAGAGAAGATCCAAGGGATGCGTTCATTGCGCCAATGCAAAATGGAAAATTCAAAGTTCAAAATTTCAAAAGCCTTCCTGATGGAGCAATAATAGGAACAAGCAGTTTAAGGAGGGCGTGCCAGTTGTTGAGCATAAGGCCTGATTTAAAGATAGCACAGTTAAGGGGAAATCTGGATACGAGGTTGAGAAAGCTTGATGAAGGACAGTTTGACGCAATTATCCTTGCAGCAGCAGGTGTTAAAAGGCTTGGATGGGCTGAGAGAATAACAGAGACCATAGAACCGGAAGTAAGTCTTCCTGCAATCGGGCAGGGCGCAATCGGGATTGAATGCAGGGTTGACGATGATTTTATAAATGAGCTTATCTCTCCGCTTAATCATAATGAAACCTCCATCTGTGTAAAAGCTGAAAGAGCCTGTCTTAAGAAACTTGAAGGCGGCTGTCAGGTTCCGATAGCTGCGCATGCGACTCTTAATAATGATAAGTTGTCAATGGATGGATTAGTCGGAAGCGTTTCGGGCGACAGGATTATTAAGAGCCATATTGAAGGCAGTCCAAAAGATGCCGAATCTCTCGGCGTCAAACTCGCAGAAGACCTGCTTTCAAAGGGTGCAAAAGAAATTCTCGACGAAGTCTACGGCAAAAACATCAGGCCTGTTAATGGTGAGATAGCGAGCTGAACTATTTCCCTACAATCCTAAAAAACATCCTCTTCCCGGCCTTGAAAAGATAGCTTCCCTTTTTTAGCTTGGCATTAGGATCATCACATTTCTTGCCATCAATCGTCAGTCCGCCCTGTTTGATAAGCCTGATAGTCGTGCTTGTGCTTGTGCTTCCCGCTGGGCTTATATCCTTCATAATCTTAGGTATCCACATCTCGTCTTCTTCCCACTTAAGCTCAAAAACAGGAATCTCATCAGGCATTCCTTTATCCTTGAAAATATGCCCGAACTCTTCTTTGGCTTTTAATGCCGCATCTTTTCCACAGTATCTTTCCACAATCTCCAGTGCAAGATTTTCCTTTGCAGTCTTTGGATGGATTGTGCCCTTTTCTATTCCTTTTTTAAGTGCGCTGAGTTCATCAATTGATATATGGCTCAGAAGTTCATAGTACCTGAGCATAAGGGTATCGTTTATTGACATCACCTTTCCGAATATATCCTTTGGCTGCTCCGTAATCCCAATGTAATTCCCAAGGCTCTTTGACATCTTGTTAACTCCGTCCAGTCCTTCAAGCAATGGCATAAGGACAACAGCCTGCTCTTCAACCCCGAATTTTCTCTGGAGTGTCCTTCCCATCAGGATATTGAATTTCTGGTCTGTGCCGCCAAGCTCAACATCGGCTTTGAGATGAACAGAATCATACGCCTGGAATAATGGATAGTAAAATTCAAGTATCGATATGTCCTGCTGGTTTTCAAATCGCTTTTTGAAATCTTCTCTCTCTAACATCCGCGCAACTGTCTGCATCGCGCCGAGCTTCACAATGTCCATAGCATCCATTTTTGCAAGCCATTCGCTGTTGAACATGACCTTGGTTTTTTTAGGATCCAATATCTTAAATATCTGCTCTCTGTATGTCCCGGCGTTTTTTAATACCTCTTCCTTTGTCAGGGGTTTTCTCACCTCTGACCTGCCGGTAGGGTCTCCAATCATTCCTGTGAAATCGCCGATTAGAAACAATATCTCATGCCCCAGTTCCTGAAACTGGCGCATTTTTTCAAGAAGGACTGTATGGCCAAGGTGAATATCAGGCGCAGTGGGATCAAACCCTGCCTTTATCTTTAAAGGCGTGTTCTTTTTTACAGACTTCTCAAATTTGGCAAGGAGCTCTTTTTCGCTGATTACTTCAACAGCCCCTCTTTTGATTATCTCAAGTTGTTTCTCAGGCGTAATCATGGGAATTATGATAACCCCTTAAGGTGATTGTAGTCAATTTTTACATCCTGCCCTCGTTATCTTGACTTTATTCCTGCTAAAAAGATATACTTTTCCTCTGGAGAAAAACAATGGGAACATATACTACATACCATCCTCACAAGATTAAAAGGAAACGGACACACGGCTTCCTTGAGCGCATGAGTTCAAAGGGAGGACGCAAGGTCATTCAAAGAAGAAGGGCAAAGGGCAGGAAGAAACTGGCCGTTTAATCTTTGATTCCTTATCGCAGACAGGGCTTTACACCCATGAACCTTATTAATAATGTGAGCGGCTCTGATGCATACAGTGTAGGAGTTGCATGGCGGGAGATATAATTAAAAATATTTTATTAGGGTCTATAAAACTCTATAAATATGCAATCTCGCCATTATTGCCTGACAGCTGCCGGTTTGTGCCGACCTGCTCTGAATATTCGGCAGAGGCAATAAAAAGATATGGCGCTGTAAAAGGCAGTTATCTTTCAGTAAGGAGAATACTCAGGTGTCATCCGTTTCATAACGGCGGATATGACCCTGTAAGGTAAACAGAATAATGGGAACAGAAAAAAGAACATTAATAGCTATAATCCTTTCAATAATCATTCTTGTAGGGTATCAGTTTTTATTCCCTACTCCGCCTGAGAAACAACCGGCAACCGAACAGGCAAAGGAAGAAAAGAAAGAAAATAAACCGCAGGAGCCTGTCAAGCCTGTTTCCGTTCCTGCTTCAAAACCGGCAGTATCCCAGGCAGAAGAAAAAGAAGTCAGGATTGAAACAGGCCTTTATTCTGCAACGCTCTCGTCAATAGGCGGGACAATAAAAAAATGGGAATTAAAAAAATATAAAGATAAAGATGGGCTGCCCGTTGTCCTTCAGCAGGGACAGAGTATTTATCAGCCTCTCAGCATAGGGTACCAGAATGATTTTAATCTTGCAAAGGTGAGTTTTAGACTCTCAGGCAAGGATCTGAAACTTAATGAAAACACAAGTACAGGCGCCATTGTTTTTGAATATGCAACCTCTGAATCTTCCATAAGAAGGACTTACACTTTTTATAATGACAGCTACAAGGTTGACCTTAAGGATGAAGTTGCGGGTTTGCCAGAATACTGGATAACCACAGGCACTGACTTCGGTATTTATGACAAAAAAGATACGTCAGTTCATCTCGGGCCTGTGCTCCTAAAAGACGCAGAGAGAATAGAATTTGACGCAAAAAAACTGAGCGAGACTAAAAGCTATCAGGGCAGGCTTAAATGGATTGCGCAGGAAGATAAATATTTCTTCTCAGCTATTGTGCCGGTGACGCAGATGGATGAGGCACAGGCATGGAAGGTTCAGGATGCATCCGTTATCGCATTCAAGGGAAAATCCGGCATTAATAATTTTATCGTTTATGCCGGGCCGAAAGAACACGACAACCTCAAAAAATTAGATGTCGGGCTTGAGCACATCATTGATTTCGGCTTTTTCTCCATCATATCAAGGCCGCTGTTCTGGCTTATGAAATTCTTTCATAACTTCATGGGGAATTACGGATGGGCCATAGTGCTTTTGACAATAGTAACACGAATTCCATTCATTCCGCTTCTAAATAAAAGCCAGGCATCAATGAGAAAGATGCAGGAAATCCAGCCCAAAATGGCTGAGATAAAAGAAAAATACAAGAAAGACCCGCAGAAGATACAGAAGGAAACAATGGAGCTTTACAAAAAACACAAGGTAAACCCCCTTGGGGGCTGCCTTCCTATGCTGTTGCAGATTCCTGTATTCTTTGCGTTATATAAGATATTATCAATCGCCATTGAATTAAGAGGCGCGCCGTTCATTCTCTGGATAACAGACCTCTCAGGCCCGGACACGCTTTTCGGACACATCCCTTCGTCGTTCCCTTTGATTGGCGGTTTCGCTCTCGGCCCACTGCCGATTGCCATGGGGATTACAATGGTCATCCAGCAGAAGATGACGCCGTCGTCAGCCGACCCTGCCCAGCAGAAGATGATGATGCTCATGCCGGTTATATTCACATTCATGTTCCTTAACTTCGCGTCAGGGCTTGTGCTTTACTGGCTGATAAACAACTTACTCTCAATTGCCCAGCAGTTTTATGTGAACAGAAAACTTGCAAAAGAAAAAGCTGAATAAATAGGAATAGCGGCCTTTTTATTTTTCGGAATACTCTGCGTAATTTTCCTACCTGAATCTCTTCTTGTCAAGAAATATGGGATGTGTCCCTAATTAACTATTCTAATTAACTATTTAAATAACCAAATGCCTAAAACCAATTTGCATGCCTCATAACAATGCGAGCTAAAAAAGCGTCCTGTGGCACTCGTTCAGTGCACGCAATTGTTAGAGTTGATATTCAATATACAAACTCCAAAGATAATGCTTTTACATTGAACTTCTTTTCGATAAAAGTCTTAAGTTTTTCAAAAGACTCCTGAAGACCTTTGAGAGCATCATCACAAAGTCCATATATTGAATCAGTCATATCCTTTAGAATGGCAACGGTAGCCCCATCCAAAGTTGCTTCGGGGCCAAGTGTCGCCATTCTTTTTTGCATAATTTCATGTCGTTCGTTTCGCTGATCAAGTGCGCCAAGTAAAGTGCGAAATTTATGCTCTGATATCATAAGTTCGTTCAAGAGCTGTGCACTATCACCGTCAAGCATAAAAACAAGTGATGCAATATCGAGACTGGGAAACTTTGCAAGAACAGAAAATGGCTTTAAGGTGAGATGCCGATTAATGTCATCCTTCATTGGATCAAGAACCTGTTTCTTCATATTTTTGACAGCATTAAGCTGCGTTGTAATTACAAACTGTGCATGTTTTGCAGCAGATATCTGTGCTTCTCGTTCTTTCTTGTCGGCATGACGACGTTCGAAATAGAATGCTAAAAAAGCACCCAGAAAGGTACCAAATAAAGCAGCCAGAGCCGTCTCTGCATTATCACGGATTATGTTAGTCATCCATTCGAGAAGTGGTGTCATTTTTAAATTTTAGTACTCTAACAATTAATCGACCAAGCACCCCTTTCCGCGAATGCTTGAATAAGACTATAGCATATTGCAAAACGATATGACAGAAGAAATTTTTTTGAAATCAACAGGCGCAAATTTTTATCATGTCGTATTTTGTGGTCAGCCTGAGGCGGATGGATAAATTTACATATAATCAAACAGGAGAAAGGCGTATCCCGACTAAGTTATACTATTAATTATGATTCTTGATGACACCATAGCCGCCATTTCTACTCCTGCCGGAGAAGGCGGAATCGGCATTGTCAGATTAAGCGGAAAAGACGCAATAAAAATAGCAGGCAGGCTGTTTCATTCTTCAAAAGGCAAAACCCTCTCTGCCTCAGCCTCGCACAGAATAATCTATGGCTTTATAAAAGACCCTGAGACAAATGAAACTGTGGATGAGGCGCTTGTCTCAATAATGCGCTCGCCGAATACCTACACGAGAGAAGATATTGTTGAGATTAACTGCCACGGCGGAATGTCCCCTCTGAGAGATGTGCTTGAGCTTGCAGTTAAAAACGGCGCGCGGCTTGCAGAGCCCGGAGAGTTCACAAAAAGGGCCTTCTTAAACGGAAGGCTTGACCTGAGTGAGGCAGAGGCAGTGCTGGACCTCATAAGGGCAAAAACAGATGAGTCGCGCAGAATCGCTCTTGAACAACTGAGAGGAAAACTCTCTGAAAAGATTCTGAATCTCAGGGAACAGATTACAAAGATATGCGTCTTCATAGAGGCTTACATAGATTTTCCTGAAGAGGACATAGAGCTTGCATCGAAGAAAGAGATTATTGAATCAGCAGAGACAATCCTGAAAGAGCTTGAGTCGCTTCTAAAAAGTTACGATGAAGGCAGATTTTTCAGAGAAGGGCTTGCAGCGGCAATCGTAGGAAAGCCTAATGTCGGAAAATCTTCTCTCCTTAATGCGCTTCTTCAGAAAGACAGGGCGATTGTCACAGATACCCCTGGCACAACAAGGGACACAATTGAAGAATATCTGAATATCAACGGCCTGCCGCTTCGCATAATTGACACAGCAGGAATAAGAGAATCGCATGACATGGCAGAGAAAGAAGGAGTTAAAAGAAGCATCAGGGCCATGGAAGATGCGGATTTAGTCATAGCTGTTATTGACGGCAGTGAGCCTCTGAAAGATGAAGACATCGAGGTGCTCGGAAAGACAAAAGGTAAAAACACGATAATAGTTATCAATAAATCCGACTTAATAAGTTCAGAAGAGCAGAAGAGCAGAAGAGCAGAAGTTAAACGGCTTCTTGGTAAAAGGTCATTCCCGCTTGTCGGGAATCCTTCTGAAGAAAGACTCCGGACAAGCCGGAGTGACAAATCAGATGTTTATGATATCTTTACTATTTCCGCAACGAGAGGCGAAGGGATTGAGGGGCTTAAGCAAACAATATTTAACTCCTCGGTTAAAAACTGGAAAGAGCAGAAGGAGGGTGTTATTGTTACTAATCTCAGGCATAAGATTGCAATTCAGGCTGCTTATGATTCTCTAAAGAATGGGATTAAGGCAATTGAAACTGACAAGCCGCTTGAGATAATTGCAATTGAATTCAGGGATGCGCTTGACAGACTCGGAGAGATTGTTGGAGCTGTAACAACAGATGATATTCTCAACAGGATATTCAGCGATTTCTGCATCGGAAAGTAAAAGGACAAAAATTGTGAGGAGGCGGGGGCTGGGTTGAGGCAAGATTCACGGGTCTGCCAGAATAGGGGCTGAAGTCGCAACGAAGTGGAGCGGATAGCCCCGCATGAGAACTTGCAAGAGATTAATATATTGTATTAACATCTGCATAATTGCAAGGGTAGTTTAATATTGCCGAAAGACAGCTTCAGCCTCGTGAAAGATTCGTTGAATGAATTGCTAACTTTTCGCCGCTGCCGACATCTCAGCCTTTTTGATGGAACTTTGAAGATATTCTTTGAACTTGGAAGACACCAGCCATTTAATCCCAAATTTTTCAGCCCATTTTATTATCCCCTGGTCTGCTGTTACAAGCAGCGCATCAAGCTCCCGTGCAAGCAGAATGAGGTCAACATCCTCCTTGCTGTCAATAATCCCTTCCCTTAAAGCCTCTCTGTATTTTCTCCTCATGTCCTTAATAATCTCTTCTTCGCCTGCTTTTGAAACACCCCTTACAGCTTTCTCTGCCACCCTGAGCCCCTTATTAATCCTCTCTCTCATGTCTTCTATCAATTCATAGAGCAGAAATGCAGGGCATGTAAGCTCATGTTTCTTTGGAGGTTTTTGCTGAAGAACCACGAGCAGGTCTCCTGATATTTTTTCAGGTTCTATGAAATTAAGGAGTTCCTCAAATATGGACGGCGGCATATAGAACTCAAGGTGAGGAATCTGCGATGCTAAAAACAGGAAGTCCTCAAGCGCCTCTGTAGGTGTCCTGCCAAAGCTCTCGCGAACCTCAGGATTTACAAAAAGGCTTGTATCTAAAACTACAGCGCTCTTTTTAAATTTTGCCTGCCCCATGAAGTTTGAACGTATATGTATTCCAGTTATTGCAACTCGGGCACCTGCCGGACCAGTCCTGTGATAAGTAGCCGCAGGCTGAACACCAGTAAGGAAGCCGGAACGCTATTTTCATGTCCACAGCTTTTTTGAATTCCACCGCTGCCTTGTCGCATTGATTGCGCCTGAGATAAAGGTCGCCCATTATCTGATAAAGTTCAGGGGACGCCACCCCGCTTGCATCTACGTAAGAAAATGTTTCAAATGCATCGTCTATCATCTCAAGCCTGTAGTAGAGCTTCCCAAGCAGAAATCTCAGCGCATGGTTCTGAGGCTTCTTTGACAGGCTGTTGACATAAAGCCTTATGAGCCTTGCAGGTTCTCCAATGTTTATAAGCAAATCTTCAAGCCTTGCAAGAACTATCAGGGACGCTGTCTGATCATAGCTCTTTTCAAGAAAGTCAACGGCATCTTCTGACTCGCCTTCCCTGAGCATTACCTCGGCAAGTCCGATGTATGACGGCACAAAATCCACATCCAGCCTGAGCAGTGTCTTGAACAGTTTCTTTGCCTTTTCAATATCCCCGCGTTCAAGGCTGTAACGGCCGTATTCATACTTATATCCAAGGAGGTTCATCTGCTCCCTCTGCCGGTCTTTTTCTGTATGTTCATGTTTCAGTATCGTCTTCTGCACCTCAACAAGGTCGTCCCATTTTTCATCCCTTTCGAGAATAGCCCTCTTTTTGTAGAGAGCGCTGAGATTGTCAGTATCTATGTCGAGGATTTTCTCTATGTAATTCAGCGCCTCTGCCCACCTTCCTGTTTTTTCCATCAGGTTTTCAAGCGAGAACAGCACCTCGGGGTTCTGCTGGTTGGAAGCAAATGCCTTGTTATAGAAGCTCATTGCCTTCTGATATTCCTCTTCGGCAGATGCGATGTCGCCGAGCCTGAGCAGCGCGTCAAGATGTTTCGGCTCTTCTGCAAGGATGCCTTCAAGCGCTTCCTTTGCTTCATCCTCATTATGAGCAAGAAGCGCATTCAGCGCCTTTGAATACATCTCCTGAACCCTTGCCTCTTTTTTCTGTTTGCGCTGATACTGAAGGTTATCTATAAAGCGTTTTGTGTCTCTTATAGTAAAGACAACGAGCATCGCAAGCGCGCCTGCAACGCATGAAAAGAGTATCAGTGCTATCTTGGAAGTCTCATACGCATCGCCAAAAGGTATTTTGATTGTTGTGATTTCCTGGTTAACATATGCCAATCCCCCAAGCCCGGCAAGAAAAAGTATGAATATAAATATTGCGATCTTACCCATTATCAGTTATGGCCCTTTCCCTCTCCATGTATTCTCGGCGCATCAAGCCAGAGTTTTTCAAGCTGATAGTAGGCCCTTGTTTCTTCTTCAAACACATGAATAATGATATCTCCGTAGTCCATTAACACCCAATGACTGTAATTCAGCCCTTCGATTCCGATAGGACGAATACTTTTTTTTGAAAAGTTCTCTTCTATTGCCTCAGCAATCGCCCTGACCTGTGTTGTGCTTTCTCCTGAACAGACAATGAAATAATCTGCAATGATGGACAATCCTTTCAGCTCAAGGACACGCACATCCACGGCTTTCTTTTCCATTGCTATCTTCGCTGCTGCAAGGGCTTTGGCTTTACTTTTTATTAAAGGCTTATCCTCCTTTCCATATTGAAGTTAAAAGTTAGAAGTGAAAAGTTAAAAGTTATGATTAACTCTTTCGCCTCAGGCGAACCCGCCGAAGCGGGCAACCCTTAACCTTTATAAATCTTATGAGTAATTATATAGGATTCAACTTCTTCTGGCAATAGGTATTTTATGCTTTTCCCGCGCTTTATCAGCTTTCTGATGCCGGTTGCCGATATCTCAACAGGCGTAATATGCAGCATTGTTATGTCCCTGCCGCTTATTAGTTTTGTTTTATATGACTGAAGTTTTGCATCATCAAGCTTTTTAAGGATGCTTCTATTTATCTTCAGATACGGTGAAGAGGCAAGGCCTGTGAATTTATAAGACGGCCTTGAGATGACTATAAAATCCGCAAGGCTGACAAGCCTCTCAGGCTGCCACCAGTTAGGGATGTCAATAAAAGCATCAATGCCGGCTATAAAGTAAAGCCTTGCGCCGGGATAAATGCGGCGCAGCTTTTCAATGGTATCCACGGAATAAGATTTATCCTTTTTTTTATATTCGATATCAGAAACAGCAAAGGAGTGGTTTTTAGATATGGCAAGCTTTACCATCTTATATCTGTGTTTTGCGTCTGCAAGCTCTTTATCCTTGAGCGGAGGGTTGCCTGACGGCACAAAGATAATCTTGTCAAGCCCGAGTTTTTCCTTCACCTCTTCTGCGGCTGTGAGATGTCCGTAGTGAATCGGATTAAACGTCCCGCCGAATATGCCGAGTTTCATTATCCCCGTCCCTCAATTACCGCATCTGAGAAGGGGGAACCTTTTACTTTTTTCCTGAACTTAGGCTGTAAAGGGGGCTTGTAAAAACTTGGCAAGATTATTTTGCCCTCAAGTGATAATTTCAATAAAAGGGATTGCAACTTTTTTTTACGGGTCACCTTCGCTGTCATGTAGTTAATTATCATGCATTAGACTGCGTTGTCAAGCAGAGGGATAGTTCAATTATAATTAACATTCAAGGTTTTATTCAATTGATTGACAGACACCGCACAAAATATTATTTTTTCTGATGAGCAAAAAAATAAGCTAATAAATTTGCTTTTGAGCAAAATTATTACTATAATACGTTTATGGTAAAAGAGCGATACTTAACGCCTTACATCGTTAATGACCTCAAGGAAAAGATGGTCTTTGTCGGAGGTCCCCGGCAGGTGGGTAAAACAACCCTTTGCCGTGAACTTGTTGCGTCTTATTTTAAAAAACATTCATATTTCAACTGGGATAATAGAAATGACCGGAAGGCCATTCTAAGCTCAAGCTGGCCGGCAGACAGCAAATTGCTGATTTTCGACGAATTGCACAAATACAAAAAGTGGAAAGGTTTCATCAAGGGAGAGTACGACAAGCTCAAGGATGCTTTTCACTTCATTGTAACAGGCAGCGCAAGACTGGATTTGTATCGCCGCGGAGGCGACTCGCTGCAGGGAAGATACCATTATTACCGGCTTCACCCCTTCACTGTCGCTGAAATAGCAAAGACATTTCAGCCTGCAGTTCCTTTCAATAAACTTATCATTCCTGATATGACATCTGAAGATGTTGTGGAATCACTCTATGCATTCGGAGGCTTTCCCGAACCCTTTCTAAGACAGACGGCAAGGCATCTGAGAAGATGGCACAATGAAAAAATTGAGCGGATGTTAAGGGAAGACATTCAGGATATGCAACTCATAAGAGATATGGGCAGCATGAGGCTTTTAAGCGATATATTGCCTTCGAAAGTCGGCTCTCTGCTTTCAATAAATTCTATCAGGGAAGACCTTGAAGTAAGCTTTAGGGCAGTGGCTCACTGGATAGATGTGCTTGAGTCATTTTACTATCTTTTCAGACTATATCCGTTTTCCGGCAAAAAGATACGCTCTTTGAAAAAAGAGCCTAAGCTTTATTTGTGGGATTGGGCAGAGATCGAGAACGAATCCGCAAGGTTTGAAAATCTGATAGCCTCGCATCTCCTTAAGTTCGTGCATTTCCTTATTGATTTTGAAGGCCACAAGGCTGAGCTTTATTTTCTTCGGGATGTGGATAAGCGTGAGGTTGATTTTCTTGTCACTGTAAAAGGAAAACCATGGTTTGCGGTAGAGGCGAAACTCAACAATGAACGGCTCTCGCCTTACCTCCTGTATTTTAAAGACCGTCTTAATATTCCTTTCTGCTATCAGGTGGTTAAAACAGCAGGTATTGACAGGTTTGAAAAAGGAGTAAGGATTATCTCAGCCGGGAAGTTTTTGGGAGGAGTAGCATAAGAAGAGCTATTCTATATTCCCTCCACTACGAAGCGGTATAGATTATTGCTTTTCAAATACCCTTCCTGCGCCAGTAATTTTATTCAATATCAGAAACAGCAAGGGAGTGATTTTTAGATATGCCAAGCTTTACCATCTTATATCTGTGTTTTGCGTCTGCAAGCTCTCTGCCCTTAAGCGGCGGGTTTCCTGACGGCACAAAGATAATCCTGTCAAGACCGAGTTTTTCCTTAACCTCTTCTGTGGCTGTGAGATGACCATAGTGGATTGGGTTAAAGGTCCCGCCGAATATGCCAAGTTTCATATTTTTTCTAACTTCTTCAAAGAAATGAACTTATCAAAACCCTTTTTCTCCAATCCTTTCATCAGCTCTTTATCTCCGGTCAAAAGATAGGCATCAAGAAAAATAGAGAGCGCTATAAAAGGGGTGTCATTTTCATCTGTGTCCTTGCACAAAGAGTGCGCCCTGTTAAAAATCTCTCGTGGAATAGTCTCCTCATTTATGAAATGTATTTTTGAAACGATATTTCCTAACTGCGTAAGAATCTCATCCTCGCTTAACTTTGAAATGGCCTTGATTTTGTCTTTATGCTTAAAGATTTCTACAAATAGAAAATTGCAGCTATAAAAGGTATGCTTGCTTAGATATAAAAGCGATCTGAAACGGTTGTCAGGACTCAAGAGGGCGGAAAAGAGAATATTACTGTCTATTACCAGTTTCATTAATAAATCTCTGTTTATTCTCCTTCCACCATTTTTCTTTCATCTTTTTTGAAAGTCTCAAAATATCTTCTGAGGTTGCCTTGCTCTTTTTTGCAATCTCAATAGCGGACAGAAAAGACAGGATGTCCTCATCTACTTTTCCTACAGCAAATTCCAGCAACACTTTGTTGCCCTTTAAAACGGCTTGCATTTTATCCTCCCTTCAATTGTTGCTTTTGTTCTATTATACCAATATTAGCGAGAAATTCTTCAAACAGAGCATTGTTGATTCTCTCAGCCTTTAAATACCATTCCTGCTCCAGTAATTTTTTCGGGCAATCGTGCAAGTCCTTAATAAAATGCAGCACAGGCACTGTTTTCGGGGGGGGGTAGGTCATGGGGAAAGAATGCTATTTCATTAAACTTTTCAGTGTTTGATATTCCTTGCCCTGTTCAACCAGATAACATTCTACATCTTCGCTTATCCGCCCAAATGGCGATTCAGCCTGATAAGTGTATAACTTCTTATCTTTTCGTTGCATGATCAGGCGGCTAATTCATTAAATCCCATAAAATAAAATAGCAATATTTCACAACTTCATGATTTACTTCGGATGGCTCAAGATGTCCGTGGAAAAGGTAGCAACGTATTTGATATAAAATTTCTATGAGGCAAGCGCAAAATTTCTGTTTATCGCTAATAATGAAAATCTCATTCAGTTTAATTTTGTCTGGCTGTCGTCTTAATTTAACTAAGTTAGTATAGCCGGCAGGGGTTTTGCGTTGTGAATAATCAAATAATGCCGTTTCATAAGAAACATTATAATTATGATGGCCTTTCGGATATTTAATAGATGCTCTGCTTAAAGAATAATGTAAAGACTCTAAATTTGATTTAAATTTTAGATTTTCCTTTATAGGCCCGTCTGCAATTAGATTACAAAATCTTGAGAAAACTTGATTTCTTCCTGTGAAATCAGTTTTTAATTTATCTATAAAAGCTCTGTCCCGTTTATCAACTTCGGAATAGTGAGAACGATACCATGAATTAAATCCCAACCAGAGCGTCATAAACTGAGAGAAATAATCCATGCTTGCCTTCTCTAACCACTCTTTTTTAAAATCCGGCATCTTTCAATCCTGATTTTATAATCTCATCTTTTATCCACTTTTCCGCGTCTTTCTCGCTCTTCTCAATCGCCATTTCAACGCCTCGTTTGGCGATATAGAGAAGACGCTTTGAATGTTCACGATCGGAAAATGATTCATCTATTTTTGTGGATATTTCTTTTTGCACAGAAACTGGCAGAATAGGAATCAACGTGTTTTTTACCTGATCTACAAGCCAATGATTAATTATTGACCCACCGGAGTCCCGTTCAATCTGTTTCTGGACAACAATAGAGTTTAATGCAAGTGTAAGATATTCAGGATAAATGCTATTGATGTCTTTTACTGTTATCCGGAGTATTCCACCAGAAGGAATCATCTTGCAGGGTGTTTCTTTTAGATAAAATGCGATTCCCGGTGTGGCATCCTTCGATAGCAAAATCTCACCTTTCTTCGGCTGATGCATTTTAAGAGTGTCGTACAACGACACAGACAAGAATTGCTGGTTATCGTTATTGATCCCGAATTTCGAGAGATTGCTGACTCTGAGGAATGGAATGCCGTTATCCTGATAAGCGTCGCTACCGGGTTCAATACATTTCTTTATTGAAACGATATCGCCTAAACAAGCGTGATTCTTTGAAGACCTAATGGCCTTGACTATCTCCTCATACATCGGTTGAAAATATTCGGCGTCAATGCGGTTGCTGGATTGCGTGTCGAAAAAATTCTTAATGAAGTAAAGTTGATGTTTTGGTTTCCAGTTTGGAAGACCTAATTCATTGAGCAGCGCATCTTCTGCTTTAGCGTATTGTTCGGCGGATTTTATATAAAGACTCTGACTCTGAATAAATATCTGACGGATTATTTTTTCGAAAAATCCGTCCATAGGTTTATATATTAATATCCTGCCGACTCTCTCAAGTGTCAATTGATATTGTATAGTTAATTCACGCTCTCTGACCAGTTGTTCAAAACCATATTTTGATCTCAAGTAAACAGTTAGATAAAAAGGATCTATGCCTTCTATTTTAAAAACACCCAGAACCGTTCTCGACAGAGCCACTTCATCAAGGCCATAAACTACAGACGCATAGCAAGGAGACCCAACTTTAGTAATCACGATATCCCCATTTTTCAATATCTTGATAGTTTTATTTTCTTTAATAAAAGAACGAGGCAGCCTTTCAAATGTATCGTTTTGCAAAGAAGTAATGGCGGGAAATTCAATGCAATCCACACACCTGATAAAGGGCATTTCTCCAGTAGCATAATATTCTGTGGCGGATGGATAGAAAGCACTTGATGCGAGCTTGCAGTAATCAGATAAGGGCTTAGCATTAACTTTTTTGAGTTTGCCTTCATTCTCTAAATAAGAAGGCTCGAAATATTCAGCATCAATTCTGTCGTCCAAATCTACATTTGAGCTACTTACAATAGATGCTTTCATTTGCCATTTTTCCAAAAGCTGAGTTTCTCTTTTTTAGCCCATTCAATAAACGCCTCAGCTATACCGTAAGGTAATTCGCCGCCCTGATTATGCAAGTCATGATCAACAACAAGGTGGCCATATTTGTCTAACTTCCGCTTGCCGTCGCCGTTTTTGACATAGATATACTCGCCTGAATTGTCCTTGCCGGATTTTTCAGACACACCAAAAAAAATAGGATAATCATCTTTTTTTGGACAGAGCTTGTCATCCCATTTCTGCAGGAACAAGATGCTTGTCTTTGTGCCAGTGTGGGGCTTGAACGTGTTTCCATGCAATCCCACGACTGCCAGAATGCGGGCCTTGTCGGCGATAAATTTACGGATGTCTTTATCTGACGTATTATTGAAGCGTCCTTGAGGCAGGACAATCGCCATTCGTCCGCCGGGTTTTATGAAATCAAGATTTCGCTCGATAAAAAGGATATCTCTGCCAACTTTCGGCTTAGGCTTGTTCTTATCGTTATAGCCAAGCTCGTATTTATGAATGATGCGCGGTTCTTTAATGTCGCCCGCAAATGGCGGATTTGCCATTAAAATATCGAAGAGAAAAGTCTTATATGAAATTATCTCCTTCTTGAGAACTTCAAGCCGTTTGAACCCCTTGCCATAGGTCATAAGCCAGTCCGGATTCTTTATAGTCTCATTCCAACGGTCATAATCAAGAGTATTGAGATGCAGAACATTTGTCTCACCATCACCGGCAATGAGGTTTAATGTGCGGGCAACACGGACAACCTTTTCGTCAAAATCAATACCAAACACCTTGAGGACATCTTCTTTTTCTTCCTGCGAAATCTCGGTATTTTCAAAGAGATGTCCTGTTAAATGAAAGATGGTGTGAACAGTGAAGCCGCAAGAACCAGCGGCGGTGTCAATCATGTATTCGCCTTTTTGGGGATTGAGCATCTTGACGCACATATCAATTACATGGCGTAGCGTGAAATACTGGCCTTTTTCGCCCTTAGAGGATTTGCTTACCAAATATTCAAAGGCCTCATCAATAACCTGCAGATTGGAATTAAAAAGCTTAACGTCCTGAAGGCTTGAGACACAGACGGAAAGATGAGAGGGCGAAAGGTCACTTTTGCTTTCATCTGGAAATACGCCGGGCCATTTCTTTTTGGCCTCGTCAAAAAGTTTCTGAATCTTCTTCTTTAGCTCACCTTCGGACTGTCCTGTATTCCTGAACTCAAGAACTCGGAAATCGCGCGTATCAACATCTTTCAAAACAGATTTTAATTTCTCGAAATCGCCAATTTCATCAGCTTTTAATTTTCGCTTAATCGTTCGGTCGGTAATAACTTTGTCGTCTTTGCTCTTGGTCTCATCAAAAAGTTTCGTAAAGATGAGCTTGAAAACCTCCTCAAAGACATCAACACCAGCATTTGCGAGGACTTCATCTTCCATTTCAGTGATAATCGTCTTAAGTGATTTGCCCTCATTCAGAATTTTATCTTTGACAATCAGATCCAACCACGTGAACCGCTCTTTTAAGATGTCTTCAAGGGTCTGATCAGCTTTCGGAATGTCGGTTATATCCACAAAGAAATTCGGGTCTTTGCGGTTATAGTGGGAAATCTGTCCGCCGTTTGACCACACGCCGATAGGTGCGCCTGTAGCATTACAGTATGACCTAAGCTGTTCCTTGCCGTCCTTGAGCTTCGGTTTCTTGACCTCAACGATAATGTATTCAACGGTCGGCCTGTCTTTATCAAAGACGACTATATCGGCAGATTTTGTCTCCCGCCCAAACTGAACAGGATGCTCAAAGCGTATCCGCTTCTTAGGATAGCCGTATTCGTTAATGAGTTTAATTGCGTAAAGCTGACGAACAACTTCCTCCGGCTTGAGCTGAACTTCTTTCCCACGAATGATACAGTCAACGTAAGGCTTGTTTTTCTGAACCTTGATTTTTGCCTCAAGTGCTTTTATATCGGCTTCTGCAAAAAGCGCAAGATCGTAGTTTGTATCTTTAAAAATTTCGTTTATTTTCACTTCTTCCCCTTATGCGGTTTCTTCGGCGTCCATACCTTTTTCCTCGGCAGGGAGTTCATCACCACTGACAGCATCCTCAGCTTCTTATCTATTTTGTGAGTAGAAAGACTATTCCATATCAACATTTTATGTTGAATTATCTACATTTAATATGGTTTTTGTCAATTAATATCCATCTTTAATGTGGTTTTAATAAAGCCTTCCGGCAAGCGATTATTAACTGCTCTGGAGGATTTATGAGAACTACAAAGAAACTACTCGGCGAAAGAATAAAGGAACTAAGGAAGGCAAAAAAGCTGTCTCAGGACAAACTCTCTGAACAAATTGGTATAGACCCAAAGCATCTAAGCCGCATAGAAGTTGGCAACAGCTATCCTTCTCTCAGCACTCTTGAGAAAATAGCTATAGCTTTAAATGTAGGAATAAAAGAGTTCTTTGAGTTTGAACATCTTAGCAGTCGAAAGGATTTGATTAATAATGCGGTAAAATTGCTTAAAGATACTGACGAGGAAAGAGTCAAGCTTATTTCAAAAGTTATCAGGGCAATTGTCAATTAAAATTTTCAGGAGACCCATATCTGTTCCAAAACATGAAGTGAGGTTTTTATCTGGAGTAAAGGAAGTGGCTATATTCAGTAATACCTCTGTTCCGGTTTTATGCCGATTGAGGCAAGCCATTCTGTGATTGTCTTTCTCATTGCGCCTGCATTCAGCGCAAACCATTTCTTTCTGTACGCGGGATAATCAGCAAGCGCCTTTTTGAACCTGCTGAATGAGTTGGGGCTGTTGAGAGGAAAAACCCAGGGACACTTCCCGTATACTTCTACACGTAGTCCGCAATTATGGAGTTTTCGGAACTTGCGAAATTATCCTGCCAGCATCTGGCAGTTTTAAATAGAGGGTCAAAACGCAGAAGAGCGGAAGCGGGAGAATAAAGTATCAAAGGGTCAGAGTATCAGAGCGGGGAAGCTGGGAAGCACGCAAGTGCATTGTTTTTTCACTTTCAAAGCTGAGAGATTGCCCTCTCGCTTCGCACAAACGAACAGCAGGCTTCGCAATGATACGTCTTTAAAGCAACTATCTTCGTTTGCCCGTTTGGGTCGGTAACAATTCTCGGAGTAATAGATACACTTAGATTTGCTACGCCCCTGCAATGCGGGCAATATGAAACCTGCATCGCCGCTATATTACTTTCTATCTTGTTGCTCATGTCCGCCTCTTTCCGGTGGGCTTGTTCCCGTAAACTGCAATTTCTTCGGCCACGCGCATTTCGCTTCCCTTTGCCTCCGGCTTAAATGTCACGCGGACGCGGGCGTGCAGTACCTCGGCCACGCGGCGCAACATGCTGAGTGAGTGGCCTTCATAGCCAGGCGATTCCAACCTGCTGATCTGCTGCTGAGAGGTCTTGAGGAGTTTTGCAAGCTCCTTTTGGGAAAGTCCCGACTTCTGACGAAGGGCGGCAATCTGGAGTGCCACATCCCAAGCCTCGCCGGCACGATCAAATCGGTCAGCAAACGCCGGGTTTTTCAACTGCTCTTCAAGATAACGATCAAAATTAGTCTTCTTCATCGCTCTACTCTTTTCTGCCAGTCTTTCATTCGTTCCCGCGCAAGCCTAATGTCACGGTCAGGAATCGCCTGTCCTTTATTTCGGATACCGTGGACAGCAACAATGCGGTGATTCTTCACAAAAAACCAAAGAACCCGCGTATTGAGTTTGCCAACGTGGCGGAGCTCAAAGAGCCCGCCGCCGAGCGACTTGGCTAACGGTTCCCGGTGGTACAGCCGGTTCCTAAGTTTCGCCAACCCGGCAACGACGGCAGCAAAATCATCCGGATCAGTGGTCTTTAGTTTGTCCATGAACTCTCGCACAGGACAAGCGCCAACCTCTGTCTCATAAAATTCTACTGTAAAATTCATATTCATGTCAACACCAATATTGATGTACGTCTTCCAGAATTTTCCCCTCAATCATACCCCTTCAAGCGCTGGAATTTCAAGGGAGAGAAAATACGATAATAGGGAAGCTCTATAATCAGGCTTAACATGCCACATCCTCTTGCTAACAGTATGGCAGTATATTCAATAATACCCCTGTTCCGGTTTTATGCCGATTGATTCAAGCCATTCTGTTATTGTTTTTTTCATTGCGCCTGCATTCAGCGCAAACCATTTCTTTCTGTGCTCAGGAAAATTGGAAAGCGCCTTTTTGAACCTGCTGAATGAGTTGGGGCTGTTGAGAGCGGCTGAGAGTTCATCGTATGGCCTGAGTTCTTCTATCCCCTCCGTGAATTTTTTCATGAGAGCATATACCTCCTGAGACTCGCGCTCCGGGATTCTGACATATCTCTGCTTTTCAGAGAATATTCTTATTGCAAGCTCCACTTCATCTTCAATCCACTCAGGCATGTCATACGCTTCAAGAGAAGATTCATCAATGAGTTCATCACCTCTATAAAGACTGCTCTTTGCGCCTTCAAGCGCATCAACAGAGATTGTTTTAATCTCTCCTGTCTCAAGGTCGAGAAAGTAGTCAAATGCATCCCTTGACACATCCTCCATTGCCTTCTGAATTTCATTGAAATCTATCTTTAGAAGTTTCAAGTGATTTAATTACCGGCAGGGAGGATATGGTATCCGAGCGGTTTTTTTTGCCGATATTCCGACAGCACACATAAAATAATCAAGAGGCAAAAACCTCGGAGGTCGGAACGACCGAGAATGAGCGAAGATGCCATATCCTCCCTAAGCCGATTCATTCTCTTAGTTGTCCATCCCCAAGCACTATAAACTTCGTGCATGTGAGTTCTTCAAGCCCCATCGGCCCCCTTGCATGAATCTTGTCCGTTGATATTCCTATCTCAGCGCCGAGGCCGAACTGATAACCGTCATTCAATCTTGTGGATGCATTAACGAAAACAGCGGATGAATCAACCTCACGCAGGAAGCGCATCGCCTTCTCATAATTCTCCGTAACAATTGAATCAGAATGAGCAGAGCCGTATTTTGCGATATGCTCCATTGCCTCATCAATTCCCTTGACTACCTTTACATTAAGGATAAGTTCCAGATACTCCATATAAAAGTCTTCTTCTTTCACAGCAGCAACTGATTTGTCTATCTTCCTTGTCTCAGGACATCCCTTAAGGCTGACCTTTGCATCTTTAAACCTCTTAATCATTGATGGGAGAAATGCCTTTGCAATCTTTTTGTCAACGAGCATTGTCTCCATTGCATTGCAGGTGCCGGGCCTCTGGACTTTTGCATTAAAGCATATATCCTCAGCCATCTTCAGGTCAGCATCTCTGTCAACAAAAACATGACATACTCCTTTGTAATGCTTAAGCACGGGAATTCTTGAATTTGCCGTAACTGTCCTTATCAGCCCTTCGCCCCCGCGCGGGATTATGAGGTCGATAATCCCCTCAAGCTTAAGCATCTCCATAACTGCTTCTCTTTCAGGTATGTCAATGAATGTTATTGCATCCTCATTAAGCCCTTTGCTCTTTGCCGCATCCCTCAGTATCTTTACAATCGCCTTATTGGAGTTTATTGCCTCAGAGCCTCCTCGGAGAATAACCGCATTTCCTGCCTTTAAGCATAGGCTCGTTGCATCTGCCGTTACATTAGGCCTTGATTCATAGATGATTCCGATAACTCCGATAGGCACGCGCATCTTTCCGACAACCATCCCATTGGGCCTCTGCCACATTTTTATCACTTCTCCAACAGGGTCAGGAAGCGCTGCAACCTCAATCAACCCCTGCGCCATCTCATTTATGCGTTTGTCATTCAGGGCAAGCCTGTCTATCATCGCCTTTGAAAGCCCTTTCTTCTCCGCAAAGGCAATGTCTTTTTTGTTTTCTTTTATAAGTTCTGCCTTGCGTTTTTTAAGGGCATCTGCCATCTTTAAAAGCGCATTGTTCTTTTCTTTAGAAGATGCCCTTGCAAGCAGCCTTGCGCCCTTTTTGGCTGCCTTCGCCTTTTTCAGAACATAAGCCTTAATATCCATCTCTCCTCCGGATTTTATATTCGCAATTTCAGGAAGTTTTTCAGAAGTGTTTTTCCGACTTTTGTAAGTATCGACTCAGGATGAAACTGCACGCCTTCCACTATAAACTCCTTATGCCTAACTCCCATTATCTCATCCTGCTCAGTCCATGCGGTAATCTCAAGGCAGGAAGGCAGGGTCTCTTTTTTAATAATAAGCGAGTGGTATCTTGTTGCCTCAAATGGATTGGGCAGTCCTTCATATATTGTCTTTCCGTCGTGGTATATCATGGACGTCTTGCCGTGCATCAGCCTCGGCGCCCTTATTATGTCTCCTCCGAATGCAGCTCCGATTGCCTGATGCCCTAAACATACGCCGAGGATAGGAATCTTGCCTGCAAAGTATTTTATGACATCAACAGAAACTCCCGCCTCTTTAGGTGTGCACGGCCCCGGAGATATGACAATGCTTTTCGGTTTTAATTCTTTAATCTCTTCTATTGTAACCTTGTCATTCCTGAAAACCTTTATATCCTCTCCAAGCTCTCCAAGATGCTGGACGAGGTTATAGGTAAAGGAATCATAATTATCAATCATCAGTAACATAAAATTAGAAGTTGAAAGTTAGAAGTTAAAAGTTAAGAAAAACATTTAACCTCCCTCTTTTCCCTCCTTTCTTTTGATGTCCTTACAATTGCTGACAGAATGTTCTTGATATTTTCAGACTCATTTATAAGGTTTTCGACTTCTGTGCTTTTCATCAACTCTGAGTCTTTTATCAACCTTAACCAATAATTTGTTTCTCTTGACTCCTTTAAAGCAATATTCATTTTGAATATAAAGTCATCCTTGCTAAATGCACCTGTCGCTTCTTCAATGTTTGCTCCAATGGATGTCCCTGACCTGATTAATTGCCGTCCAATAACAAATCCGCCTGTATTTGCAGGCAGTTTCTTTACAAATTTTACCACCATAATTGCAAACTCATAAGTCCTTTCCTGTATCCCATTATTACTTTTCATCTTGCACTCTTTAATTTTCAACTCTTAACTCTCAACTTTTAACTTTTAATTTAGTCCTCTCTCTGCCATCTCCACTGCCTTCATCATCCCCATAGCCTTATTCACTGTTTCAGTGTATTCCCTCTCAGGCACTGAATCAGCTACTATCCCTGCGCCTGCCTGAACATAAACCTTCCCGTCTTTTATTATAAGCGTTCTTATAGTGATACATGTATCCATATTCCCTGAATAGCTGAAATATCCCACAGAGCCGGCATAAGGCCCTCTCTTTATAGGCTCAAGTTCATCTATAATCTCCATGGCCCGAACCTTTGGAGCGCCTGTAACAGTGCCTGCCGGAAAACATGCCCTAAGCACATCAAACGCATCAAGATTTTTCTCCAGCTTTCCTTCAACATTTGAGACCATGTGCATCACATGGCTGTATCTTTCAACAGCCATCAACTCTGTCACATTAACAGAACCTTTCTCTGCAACCCTGCCGACATCATTTCTTCCAAGGTCAACGAGCATTATATGCTCTGCCATTTCCTTTGGGTCTTTTTTAAGCTCCTCTTCCAAGGCTTTATCCTCTGCCTCTGTTTCGCCCCTTCTCCTTGTGCCTGCAATAGGCCTCAGAACAATTTTCTTATCCTCAACCCTGACAAGTATCTCAGGAGATGAACCGGCAATCTCTGCGTCTCCTGTGTCAATGTAATACATGTAAGGAGACGGATTAATCACACGCAGCGCACGGTAAACATCAAACGGCTTAACGTCTGATTTGCGCTCAAACCTCTGCGAGAGCACAACCTGAAATATATCGCCTGCCGCAATATATTCTTTTGACTTAAGCACAGCCTTCTCAAAAGCCTCTTTCGTCTTAAAGCTGGATTTAAATTTGTTGACTGGTTTTTGTTTCTTGCCTTTTGAATTTTTAACTTTCAACTTTGCACTTTTTAACTTTTCCGTTATTGCATCTATCTTTTCCACTGCTTCTTTATACGCCTTTGCAGGGCTTTTCCCGTCTACATGCACATTAGAGACAATTTTTATCTTCTGCTTAAGGCTGTCAAATATGAGCATTGTGTCAGCAAGCATAAAGAACATATCAGGCAAATCAATGCCGGGTTTTTTGCTGTCAGGAACACGCTCAAAAAATCTGACCATGTCATATCCCATATATCCGACCAAGCCGCCTGAAAATCTCGGAAGACCCGGAACATCAACAGGCTTATAAAGAGCTATCTCTCTTTTAAGCACATCCACAGGGTCCTCTGCCTCAAATACAACCGGCTTCCTGCCTCTTTCTATTATCTCCATCTTCTTTCCCCTGCCCTTTATAACCTTTGACGGATTAGTTCCGAGGAAGGAATATCTGGCCCATTTCTCTCCTCCGACAACACTCTCAAGAAGGAAAGAAGGGCTTTTGCCAATCTTTAAAAATGCAGAGACAGGAGTGTCAAAATCAGCAAGGATTTCCCTATAGACAGGGATGAGATTTCCCTTTCCGCATAGAGACTTAAACTCTTTAAGGTCAGGATACAGCATATTGACAAACAAGTCCTTTTTTCATTATTCTTGATAGTATAACTCAAAAGCGAGTTAAGAGTTGGAAATTAGAAGTTAAGAGTTAAAGATTTTGGGTTTCAACTTTTAATTTTTAACTTTCAACTCTCAACTTTTTTCTTTTATGCGGGAATAGCTCAGTGGTAGAGCACAACCTTGCCAAGGTTGGGGTCGCGGGTTCGAGCCCCGTTTCCCGCTCCATAATGCAAATTTTGTGAAACAAAATTTGTAGTTAGAAGTTAAAAGTGTAGAGTTATGAATTAAAGGAAAAAGAGAAGTGGATTTTAACTTTTCACTTATCACTTTTAACTCTTAACTATTTTTATTGGCGGCGTACCCAAGTGGCTAAGGGGGAGGTCTGCAAAACCTTTATGCAGCGGTTCAAATCCGCTCGCCGCCTCCAAAATTTTCTGCATTCTTCGCTCTTTCCTAAGGTTATCGCTTAAATTTTTCGACTAAAGAAGGAAATAATACAAATACCATGCTATACTTATTTAAAATCAGCAAGGAGGCGGCTCATGGCAAATTATCATGAAAAAATTGAGATAAACCCCAAGATTCTTCTCGGCAAGCCTGTCTTCAAAGGCATACGTATCCCCGTTTATGTCGTTCTTGATATGCTTGCCGAGGGCACAACTGCCAAGGAAATAACAAAATATTATCCTGATTTAAAAGAGGAGGATATTAAGGCTGCAATACTATTTGCTTCTGATACGACAAAGCACATATCGGAGATAGAGCTTGAAACTGCTGATAGATGAAAATATCTCTCCTGAGATTACCAAAAATCTCAAATTGCCTTATTATTTTTATTGAAAAAATTTCTTCTTTAACTGTGCCTTTTGTGTTATATTTTCTCATGTCTTCAGTAAAAAGAAAGTTCGTATAATTGTTAAAGTAATATGAAGCTATCACGGTTTTTAAGTTTAATGGCGGCTTTCATCGGTTTGGTCGGTGCAATAAAAATGGCTTGGAGTATCTTTGCGTTAAGTCCAGAAGCCATATTACATTTAACATCTCCTTATTCTAAAGTTGCCCATGCTCCAGAACAAATTGCCTCATTAGTAGAACAGAAAGCAGATACCTTAATTGGTGTTTTTTGGGTAGCCTTAGCATTTTTGATTGAAATAGTTTCACTGATTTTTGTGAAAGAAGATACGAATACACCTTTAATCAGGAAAATCAAGAAACAATGGCTCAAGACATTATCAGGGGTTTCAATTATTCTCCTTATTGTTCTAGTTCTTGTATGGGGATCAAAAAATGCAAATTCAATAATTGTGGGGCAAAATAAGTTAGCGGTAGGAAAACTTGCAGTTAAAAATCACTTATCTTTTATCCATAGGATGAAGAAGAAACCAGATATTACAGATATTAAATATATAGAAGAAATGTGCGAGGACCTCCTTGGCTTTAGAAAAAACGATTCTGAAACATCAACGGCTTTTCTGAAAAGAGTATCAGATTATGTGGAATGGAACGCGCCGCTACACGGAAAATAAATAAAAATAAAGATCGGACGCGGTGAGACTGCGCCGCACAGTTCAAGCTTTAATCTTCACTTGTTTTAAGTCGCCGGAACTGCAGGCGTTATCCGCAAATACAATTACAAGTAGGCATTTCAGCTACAGCACCATACTAAACTGATAATAGCGTAAGATGTTCTATGCCTTTGAAGTGCGCATCATTGCTAATAAAAGGCATCTTATGCTCAATGCAGATGGCTGCAATCCAGAAGACAATCTACCTTTTCAAATTCCTCTTTAACAATCTTCAGCATCTCTTTGGCGTCGCTGTCAGGCAGAATCCCGCAAAGCCCTTCAAGTGGATGTTTTTTCTTGGAAGGTTTTTCAAAAGTTATAGCAATCCTTTGATGCTTCTTCAGTCCTTTTATTGGATTAAGGGGACGAAGCACTCCATCTTCATAAATCGCTTCTATTGTCTTCGGCATTTTTATCCCCTCCTTTTTGATTATTTTATCACATCACATCAAAATCCTGCCTAAAATTACTTTATCACCTCAACCCCCATATGCTTCCTCAGCGCTTCGGGGATGATGACGCTTCCATCTTTCTGCTGATAGTTCTCAAGGATAGCAACGACTGTTCTTCCGATTGCGAGCGCAGAACCGTTAAGCGTGTGAACAAACTCCGTTCCTTTCTTCCCTTCACGCCTGAATCTTATATTCGCCCTTCTTGCCTGAAAGTCCTCAAAATTAGAGCATGAAGAAATCTCCCTGTATTTCTGCTGGCCCGGAAGCCAGACTTCAATGTCATAAGTCTTTGCTGCCGAGAAACCGAGGTCACCTGTGCAAAGAGCAATTACCCTGTACGGCAAGCCAAGCCGTTGAAGAATGTCCTCCGCATCATTTGTAAGCTTCTCAATCTCGCTGTATGAATCCTCAGGCTTCACGAATTTTACAATCTCAACTTTATTGAACTGGTGCTGTCTTATCAAGCCTCTCGTATCTTTGCCGTATGAGCCTGCCTCGCGCCTAAAGCATGGAGTGTATGCAGTGTAGTATATAGGCAGATCATTCTCATTCAGAATTTCTTCTCTGTGGATGTTTGTCACGGGAACCTCTGCGGTCGGAATGAGATAGAACTCAGGGTCTGCTGTCCTGAACAACTCCGCCTCAAATTTCGGAAGCTGTCCTGTGCCTGTCATGGATTCGCGGTTAACAAGCAATGGCGGCAATATTTCTTTGTATCCTTTAGATGTGTTCAGGTCAAGCATGAAATTCATCAGTGCCCTTTCAAGCCTTGCGCCCATGCCTTTCATCAACGAAAATCTTGCGCCTGCAATCTTTGATGCCCTGTCAAAGTCTATGATGTCAAGCATCGCTGCAATGTCCCAGTGATTCAATGGAGGGAAATCAAATTCCTTCGGAGCGCCCCATTTTCTTATCTCAACATTTTCTGTCTCGTCTTTTCCTTTAGGGACTGATTCGTGAGGGATGTTTGGAATAACTAAAAGCTCCTGCCTTGCTTCTTCTTCCAAAACTTTCAGCCGCTCTTCTTTTTCCGTTATGAAGTCAGATATGTTTTTTGCTTCTGCTAAGATTGAAGCCGCATCCTTCTTTTCTCTTTTTAATTTCGCTATCTCCTGCGAGATTTTGTTTCTCTGCTCTCTTTTTTCCTCTATGAGCCTGAGGAGTTCTCTCCGTTCATTTTCTATTTTCAGAAACCTGTCAAGTATGGAGAGGCCGTAGCTTCTCTTCCTGAGCGACTCTTCCACTCTTGCTGTATCCTCCCTCACAATCTTTGCGTCAAGCATGTCTTTCCCTCACAATGACAGTATCTGATTATTGTGTATAATATATCGTAATGAGACATAAAAGTGAAGCGGTGATTTTCCTAAGATTATTTTTAGAAAACATTTTTTTATTCAAGGGTCAAAAAAATCTTGACAAAAATTTCATGTTGCTGTAATTTATTTAGCTTAAGAGAGCAATGAAGCTCTTTAGATTAAAATCTGACATGGAGGTAGAGGGTTGCATGCTTTAGGTAAACATTTATTAGTGGAGCTTAAGGATTGTGATCCTGAAATTCTCAAAAGCCTCGACAAGGTAAGAGATGCAATGGTCTCAGCGGCAAAAAAGGCTAAAGCAACCATCATTGATGTATCCTTCCACGAATTCAGTCCATTTGGAATAAGCGGTATGGTAGTTATAGCTGAATCTCATCTTTCTATCCACACATGGCCGGAATACGGTTATGCAGCTGTAGATATTTTTACCTGCGGCGATATTATTAAGCCCGAAGTTGCCGCTCAGTTTCTGATTGAAAAATTCAGATGCAAAAATCCGTCTGTTGTTGAGATGAAGCGCGGCATTCTCTCTCATTCAGGAGAAAAGCTGCCATATAAGGTGAATTCTTCCGAACTGACTCTTGTCGCAGGCTGCAGGACTGCATAACAAAAAGTTAGAAGTTTAAAGTTAAAAGTGAAAAATTGAAAACCTCTAATTTTTAACTCTCAATATATTCATATCTTCTACTTCATTTCCCATGTCTTTGCATATTTCAGAAAAGTATAGTAGCTGTAAAGCACAGCAAGCACCAACCCGTATCTGCCGTCCAGAAAACCGAATCTGAAAAAAAACATCTTTATGAATGCAGCCGGCGGGCGCAGAAGAAAGTCCAGCACATTAGGCGCAACTCCGGTTTTTTTAAGTTCCTTTGCTGCAAGCGTGGAATAAACGTCCATCCGCTTCAAATAATCGGAAACAGAATTATACGTATAATGGACAAGTGGATTTTTAAGATACGACACGCTCCCATTGACAATTACCTTCTCGTGCACCTCTCTGTCTTCAACCTTGCCTGCATTTTTCCTGAACAGCCTTAAGGTATAATCAGGCCGCCACCCTCCGTGCCTGATCCATCTGTCCATGAAAAAGTTTTTTCTCGGGGCATAAAAACCGTCATAGCTGTCTTCTTCTACTGCATTTATAACCTCTGCCTTCAGTTCAGGCGTAAATCGCTCGTCAGCGTCAAGTATAAAAACCCACGGGCCTTCGGCAAGGTCAACCGCCGACTGCTTCTGCCTTGCATACCCTTCCCACTCTTTCTGAAATACTTTATCCGTGTATTTCCTGCATATTTCAACAGTCCTGTCCGAACTGAATGAGTCAATGACAACTATTTCAGCGGCATCCTTTACGCTGTCAAGCGCAGCTTCAATATTTGCCTCTTCATTTTTTGTTACGATTACAATTGATACTGGTATCAATACCTTCCTCCGACTAATAGGGCATTGATAGAGCCTATGGCGACTTTTGTCTGGAGTTTTACAGGTATCCGCTTCTCATCGTCTGTCAGCCAGATATAGATGTCGCCTTTCTTATAAAATATTCCTTCTGATTTCATTAACGGCTTAACCAAGATTGTATCAACTGTGCCTGTCGGAAGCATTACCTTTTCTTTTCTGAGCACCTGCACTTCAACATTCCAGACTTTTTTGCTGTCAAACATGGTTATATATACAGGCTCTCCAACAACGAGCTTCAGCGTCCTGAGATAATAGAAGCTCGACAGCGGGTCAAATATAAGAGAAGGCACATCAAAACTATGCTTCTCATTATTGATATGGTCTATGTATGTAACTTTATTGCCGGAGTTAAAAATTACCTCTTTGTCTCTTCTATGCCGGCCTTCTCGTATCCTGAGCCTGTAATTGACAGGCTCTCCGAGAAACATCAATGAGGATTTTTTTGCGAGAATGCTCTCTACCCTGTCGTCAACAGTATAAAAAATAGAAACCCAGTTAGCTGACTGCGCTGTAGAGATGATTTTCACGTCATTGCCTGTTCTTGTTATCTCAAGTGTGGCTGTGCCTGCCTTTACGCCCGTCCATGTGAGTTCATATTCAAACCTCTCCGGAATGTTGAATGGAAAAGCAGCAGTTGCAAATGCAAAATTAAAAATTAAAAATGCAAAATTAAAGAGTAACTTTTTAAAATTTAAATTGTAATTTTTCATTTTGCTCTTTGAATTTTTATCTTTTCCCGCTTATGTTATATTAATCTATGTTTGTTATTCCTGCAATAGATTTAAAAAACGGGCAATGCGTCAGGCTCCTTCAGGGAAAGGAAGATGCTGTAACAATATATTCAGACGACCCTGCATCAACGGCAAAGAGATGGGAGGGATGCGGGGCAAAACTCCTTCATGTTGTGGACCTTGACGGCGCATTCACAGGCAGTCAGAAAAATTTTAATGCAATAATAAAGATACGGGAATCCGTATCAATTGACATAGAGGTCGGTGGAGGCATACGGGATATAAAAAAAATAGACGAACTTATCGCCCTCGGCATTAACAGAATAATCCTCGGAACAGCGGTGATAGAAAAACCTTCTCTTAT
The DNA here is from genome assembly GCA_016195565.1 of Nitrospirota bacterium. NCBI lineage: Bacteria > Pseudomonadati > Nitrospirota > Nitrospirota bacterium. Next base: position 45,716 of record JACPZK010000021.1, read on the forward strand.
GAAAGACGCCTGCAATAAATATCCGGGCAGAATCCTTGCAGGCATTGATGCCAAAGGCGGCAAGGTTGCAGTAAAAGGCTGGGTTGAGGTTACGGGCGCTGACGCAAAAGACCTTGCGCGAGAAATGGAAAAGGCCGGCGCCGCAGGCATAATATACACTGATATATCAAGGGACGGCATGCTTGCCGGCCCGAATATCCCTGCCATGGAAGAAATGGTTGAAACCGTCAGCATACCGATAATTGCATCCGGCGGCGTGTCTTCCATCAAAGACATAATAGCTTTGAAGGAGATTAAAAATCTCTGGGGTGTGATAACAGGCAAGGCTATTTATTCGGGCGCTGTTGACTTGAAAGAGGCTATAAGGATTGCTCAGTCTCCGGGTTTTTGACAGCGCTTTCAGGTCGGGGTTATAATCAATTTAACTATGAAAGCACGGGCTGTTGTTTTTCTTCTAATCATTTCAGTAATAACCGGCGTATCTGTCGGAGGGTACTTTGCGTTTGCAAAAGGAATTCCTTCCATCGCAGAACTCAAACAGTACAAGCCTACGTCAGGCACAAAGATATACGCTGATGACGACACTCTCATCGGGGAACTCAAAGTTGAAAAGGGCGTTTTTGTGCCTCTGAACAGAATGCCAAAACACCTTATAGATGCAGTGATAGCTGTTGAGGATTCAAGGTTCTGGAATCATAAGGGCATAGATTACATTGCAATCGGCAGGGCGGTCTTAAAGGATATTCTCCATGCCGGGCTTAAAGAAGGCGGCAGCACAATAACCCAGCAGCTCGCAAAAGTTGTATTCCTCACCCCTGAGAAAACATTTAAAAGAAAGGTCAGGGAGGTATCCCTTGCAATAAAGATGGAGAAAAATCTGGATAAAAAAGAGATACTGGAGCTTTATCTGAACAAGATATACTTTGGCCACGGCGCTTACGGCGTTGAGATGGCATCACGTGTGTATTTTGGCAAATCAGTGGGAGAACTGACTCTGCCGGAGGCGGCAATGATAGCCGCTCTTATAAAGGCGCCCTCGACATATTCTCCTTATAACAACCTCACAAAATCAAAGGAAAGGCAGGAGACAGTGCTTTTTCGGATGGAGGAAGAAGGATATATCAAAAAGTCTGAAAGGGAGAAGGCGGCAAAGCAGCCCCTTTATCTCTCAACCCTGAGAAGGGGACTGGAGTCAAATAATTATTTCATTGAATATGTCAGGAAATATCTGGAGGAAAAGTACGGAGAAGAGACTGTCTACAAGGGAGGACTGAAGGTTTATACTACGCTTGACAGGGCAATGCAGGCTGCCGCACAAAAGGCGCTTCAGGAAGGACTCAGAGAGCTTGACAAGAGGAGAGGATGGCGCGGCCCTGTAGAGCATAAGAAGGATATAGACGTTAAAAAAGAGATGGAGAGCAAAGATGTGCAAAACGCTGCTATCGGAGGCGGGGATGACATAACATCAGGGCTTGTCCTTAAAGTGAGTGAAACTGAGGCTGTTATTAAGACAAGGGGGATTATCGGCAAGCTGTCAATAGCCGATGCCCAGTGGGCAAGCGCTCTTCTGGATTCAAAAACAAAGAAAACCACAACGATAAAGGGATTTAATCTGACAAAGATACTCAAACCGGGGGATATTGTTAAGGTAAAGATTAAGGGCGTAAAGGGGAAAGAGGTCAGCCTTGCCCTTGAGCAGGAACCTGAAGTGGAAGGCGCAGTCGTAGCAATTGAACAGAGAACAGGTTTTATAAGGACAATTATCGGAGGCTATGATTACACCAAGAGCGAATTTAACCGTGCAATCTATGCAAAACGCCAGCCCGGCTCTGCGTTCAAGCCGATAATATACGCTGCTGCAATGGATAACGGGTTTACGCCCGCGTCCATGATAAATGACGAGCCTGTCACATATAAAGGCGGGCCCAAGGGTGACTGGACGCCTGAAAACTATGACCACAAACATTACGGGCCTACAAGGCTTAGGGAGGCGCTTGCGTATTCAAGGAATGTGATAACAGTGAAACTTGTGGACGCAATAGGGGTTGATAAAGTTATAAAATTCTCCAGGAACATCGGGTTTGAAGGCGATATACCGCATAACTTAAGCATTGCTCTTGGCAGCCTTAGTGTCACTCCGCTTGAACTCTGCTCAGGCTACAGCGTATTTGCCAACAATGGACTAAGAATGAACCCCATCGCAGTTAAATACATCACTGATTCAAAAGGAAAGATACTTGAGAGCAATGAACCGGAAGGGATGCAGGCAATAAGCAATCAGACAGCGTTTCTCATAACATCAATGATGCAGGATGTTATAAATCATGGAACAGGCTGGAGGATAAAGGCTTTAGGCAAACCTGCAGCAGGAAAAACAGGCACAACAAATGATTACAGGGATGCCTGGTTTGTTGGATATACAACAGGCATTACTGCGTCTGTATGGGTGGGGTTCGACGATGTGAGGCCTCTGGGCTCTCAGGAAACAGGAGCCAGGGCGGCGTCACCGATATGGCTTAACTTTATGAAGTCTGCATCAAACATTGTAGAATCTTCTGATTTCTCTGTGCCGGAAGGCATTGTAATCTATCCGATTGACCCGTCAACAGGGCTTCTGTCAAAAGAAGAAACCGCAACCTCTTTAAAGGAATATTTTAAAGACGGCACGCAGCCGACACAATTCTCCACTGCTTCGCCTTCTCCATCTGGAGTGGAGCGAAAAAGCATTTCTAATCCGGATTTTGATTAACCCGATAATTCCCTTCTTGTCATTGCGAGCCGAAGGCGAAGCAATCTTGCTTTTACGCTCAGAATAAACTCCGCGTGGCAATCTTTCTTTTGAAATTGTTCCGAACCTGTCATGAGATTGCTTCGGCTCGGGACGAGCCTCGCAATGACATATCAGGTTTTAACGTTCATATAAAAATCTTCCCCGGATTAAGAATGTTTTTAGGGTCAAAGAGATTTTTTATTCCTTTCATCAGCTCAAGCTCATGTTTTCTTATTTCCATACTGAGATACGGAGCCTTTGTAATCCCTATGCCGTGCTCTCCTGAGATAGTGCCTCCAAGGCTTAGAGTTGCCTCAAATATCTCTCTCACAAGAGATTCTGCCTTAAGGTATTTTCCACCGTCTTTTTTATCAACCATGATATTTACATGGATATTGCCGTCTCCTGCATGTCCGAAATTCACTATCTGTATGCCGCTTTCTTCTGAAAGCCTTCTCAGCTTTTTTAATATGTCAGGGATTTTATCTCTCGGCACAACAATATCTTCATTTATCTTAGTTGAATTCATGTGATAAAGCGCAGGCGATATGGACCTCCTTGCCTCCCAGAGCTTATCACGTGCAGCATCATCCTCTGCCATCTTCACTTCCGCATTGAGTGATTCGCATATCTCTATTATCTTTTCCGCCTGTTTTGTTATTGCTGACGGATGCCCGTCCAGTTCAATCAGAAGAAGCGCCTCAACGTTTCTCGGAATTCCCACAGGCTTGAAATTCTCTACTGCAGCGATTGTTCCTGCATCCATAAACTCAAGAGTCCTCGGTATTATTTTTGATGCTGTTATTTTTGCTACTGCTGAACCTGATGCCTCAAGGTTATCAAACATAGCAAGCAGAGTAATAACCTCTTCCGGCAAAGGAAGAATCCTGAGACGCAGTTTTGTTATCACAGCAAGAGTGCCTTCCGAGCCTGTGAGTAATCTCGTAAGGTCATAGCCTACAACCCCTTTTGTTGTCCTCACCCCTGTTGTTATCACGCCGCCGTCAGGCAGCACCGCCTCTATCTCCATCACATAATCCCTTGTGACACCGTATTTCAATGCCCTCGGGCCTCCTGCATTATTCGCCGCGTTTCCCCCTATTGTGCAGAAATTCATACTCGCGGGATCAGGCGGATAGAAAAAACCGAGATGCTCAATATCACGCTGCAGCCTGCCGTTTATAATTCCGGGCTCAACAACAACATTGAGATTATTAGTGTCAAGTTCTACCAGTTTATTCATCTTCTCAAGGCTTAAGACAATGGCGCCGTTCAATGGAATGGAGCCTCCTGTCATGCCTGTGCCTGCGCCTCTCGGCGTGACAGATATCTCATTTTCAAAGGCATACTTCATCACCCTGACAACTTCTTCTGTGTTTTTTGGCCAGGCAACTGCCGAGGGACGGCTTTCAATCCCGGATGCGTCAAAGCCGTAACAAATTAAATCTTCCGGCTCCACTGATATCTTTATGTCAGGAAGGATATCTCTAATCTTGTTTTCCAACCGGTCATTATTTTTCATCTTACTTTAAGATTTTCATTGTATTTAGATGGCACAATGCCAGTGCAAGCGCATCTGCGCTGTCCGTAGATAATTTGGTTTTCAGATTCAGTATTTTTGAAACCATACTCTGAACTTGATGTTTTTCTGCCCTGCCGTAGCCCACAACTGCCTTCTTAACCTCAAGCGCGCTGTACTCATAAACAGGAAGCCCGGAAGAAGCTGCTGCAACCAGCGCCGTGCCTCTTGCCTGTCCGAGGACAAGGGCAGCCTTTATGCTCTTTGCAAAAAAAACCTTTTCAATGGAAACTTCATTGGGGGAATATTCTCTTATAATGTCTGTAAGGTTGGCGTAAAGTTCTTTCAGCCTTACATCCAGCGGCTGTTTAGAAGGCAGCATTATTCTTCCCGATGCAACATAGACAGCATCTGAAGTTAAGAGTTGAGAGTTAAGAGTTAAGAGTCGTGGATATATATTTTTATTTTCACTTTTAACTTTTAACTTATAACTCTCAACTGTCTTTATTATTCCATAGCCGCAGACAATACTGCCCGGATCAATGCCGAGTATAATCCTTGACTTATTTTTTTCTTGGCGCCTCAAAAAGTATCTCCTCCACCATCTGGCAGAGGACATGTCCAAGCGTTATGTGGGTTTCCTGAATTCTCGGGGTGTTATCAGAGGGGACAATAAATGCATATGTGGCCTTTGCCGCAAATTTTTCTCCTTTGGCTCCGGTAAATGCTATGGACTTTATTTTCTTCTTCTTTGCCACGTCCATCGCCTTAAGCACATTGGCTGCGCCTCCGCTTGTGCTTATGGCAATAACAATGTCGCCTTCTTCTCCGAGCGCCTTAAGCTGCCTTGCAAACACATCAGAATAATCATAATCATTTGCAATAGAAGTAATGACTGCCATATCAGTATTAAGGGCGATTGCAGGAAGGCCCGGCCTTTCCTTTTTGAACCTGTTAACAAATTCAGCCGCTATATGAGAAGCGTCTGTTGAACTGCCGCCGTTGCCAAAGAGAATAAGTTTTTTGCCGTCACTAAAGGTGTCAGCTATGGCTTTTGACACCTCAACTACAGCGTCAACGTTCTCTTTTATGAACTGTTCCTTGACCTTTATGCTTTCTTCAAATGCCTTTAAGATTTTTTCTTTCATAAGTGTATTGATAGATTAATTTAATTATGCTTTACCTGTCAATTGATTTTTAGGGTAAAATATGAATAAAGGGCGTACGGAATCATGAATATCCAGAGAAACGGCCAGCTTACAGACAACATGGGAAGGGCGTCAAGACTGCGCGAGATATTTGAAACCCTCTGCGAACGTAACAAAGATATCCCCGTAATAGTTGAGGGAAAGAGAGATGCAATTGCGCTCAGGGAGCTTGGGCTTCAGGGAGAGATACTCATGCTTCACAGCGGGCAGAGCATATATGACTTTTGCGAAGAGATATCGGAGAAGTTTCACCGCGTGATAATACTCCTTGACTGGGATGAAAAAGGAGAAAGCCTGAATAAAGCTCTATGCAGGCACCTGAATGGGCAGTGGGAAGAATTCTCGGCGTTCAGGGAATTGATAAAGATACTATGCCAGAAAGAAATCCAGGACATAGAGGGTATTCCAAAACTCATAAGGAGACTTGAAGCGAATGGAACAGGTTGGCAGCAGGGGTGAGGATCTCGCCGCTGAATTCCTCAAAGACAAAGGTTACAGGATAATCGGAAGAAATTACAAGACTCCAGTTGGGGAACTGGATATCATTGCAAAGGACGGAGAGACGCTTGTTTTTGTTGAGGTCAAAACCCGTTCAAGCAATGCCTTCGGTTATCCGTTTGAGGCCGTAGACTCAAGGAAAAAACATAAACTGAAAAACCTCGCCCTGTTCTATCTTAAAAATCAGAAGAAAACCTGCGCTGCAAGATTTGATGTCATAAGCATTAAATTAAGCGGGGCAAAAAACGAGATAGAGCATATCAAGGATGCATTTGAGATATAGAGTAGTTGAAAACATCTCTATTTTTGTAATAGTATATCAGGATGCCGAAGTGGTGGAACCTGGTAGACACGCACGTTTGAGGGGCGTGTGGGGCAACCCATGCGGGTTCAAATCCCGCCTTCGGCACCATATCCTTTAAAACACACCGATGCCGAACCCTTTGAGCGGTATCATTTGTCCTGTTACTTCTTTTCTTTACAAAAACAAAATTTCAGCTAAAATTTAATTAAGATTATTTCAGGAGGTGCATTATGTGCGAACCATGCTGTGGTTTGAGAGTTGGGCAAGCAGTGCCGGATTTTAAGATTGAGACATTTGAGCCTGCTGAGAATTTTTTCGGAGAGAGAAGTCTTGAGGCATTGAAGAAAGAAGGGAAATGGACGATACTTTTTTTCTATCCTGCTGATTTCACATTCGTCTGAGCAACGGAATTCGCTGATCTGGCAGATCAGTATGAAAACCTTAAAAAAGAAAGTGCAGAGGTCATCACAGTAAGCACAGACACGAAATTCGTTCATCTTGCATGGCAGAGGGAAGAGAAAATGCTTGAAAAAGTTAAATTCCCGATGGCTGCTGACCGCACCGCAAAACTCTCAAAGATGTTCGGCGTTTATGATGAAGAGACAGGTCATGCCCTGCGGGGCACATTCATCATAAACCCCGAAGGAAAACTTCTTGCATCAGAGGTGAATTTTTACAATGTCGGGAGAAATGCAGATGAGCTATTAAGAAAGATACAGGCCAACGCGCATCTTGCAGCTCATACAGATGAGGCATGCCCCGCCTCATGGAAGCCCGGCGAAAAAACCCTCAAGCCGTCTGAAAAAATGGTGGGAAGGGTTTACGAGGCATTGAAGTAGTTTTAGCTCCGAAGGTGCCATAGCGCTACCTGCTTTTGCTCTTCTGAGCTTTGGTACTTACAGACTTTAGACTGAGTTAAGTATCGTGAGACTGATTTAAGTATCGTGTCCCCAGAATCGCGGAATTCACTTTGGATAAAATAAGCATATAAATCAACAGGTTGTTGCATTCTTAGTAAAAACACTTGACAAGCCCAGTTAATTGTATCATAATGATACTCCAAATGAGCTTTCCGATTGAGATATTACGCAAAATAATATTTTGGCAAGGGGATTATCTTTGTGATAACATACACCCATGTCATCATCAAAGCCAAAATACGACCTTAGCAAAATTAAAAAACTCTTATGCGATTCGGACTCATATCTTATAACTTTGGAAGCTCATCGCGGTGCAGCCGCGTTAGGGTACATGGATGCAGAATCTATAATTGACTTAATTGAAAATATTCAGGAAGATGATTTTTATAAGTCTATGCCTTCGGAAAAGATGCAACAACTATGGCAAGACGTTTATAGAGTAAATGACGGCAATAACAAAATCTACATAAAATTGCAGCTTTCAGTAAATGGGAAAAAAGTAGTTGTAGTGCAGTTTAAGGAAAAATAATCTCGGAGGTTTTAATGCAGGAGAATTGTCCTATATGTGGCGGAAATTTAAGCGGGAAAGTAACTGACGAAACATTTACATACAAGGGGAAAACTAAAACAATCCCTGACTATGTTACATACGCCTGTATTCAGTGCGGCGAATCTATAGTTGACCCTAAAACTTTGAAGGAATCGGGCAAGATACTAAAAGATTTTCAACGCGAGGTAGATGGGCTTCTGACAGGCATAGAAATAAAGAAAATAAGAGAAAAGTTAAATCTTACTCAAGAGCAGATGGCCGGAATATTAGGTGGCGGCTTGAAAGCCTTTGCACGATACGAAGCGGGGAGAATATGTCAAAGCACAGCGATGTACAATCTTTTGCGCATTCTCGATAGATATCCGAATGTGATTCATGTGCTATTGAAAGATACAACACAAGAATATAGGGTCACGAACATTATTCGTTTATCTGAAATTAGGCAGAAGTATAAAACTAAAGCCGAAAGATTCAACACTCAGATTAAGGAACTTCAGTATGGAACTTAAATTTAAGATCCAAACTATAAAGCTCTTAGAATCTCATTTTAAAATTAATCCTGATTTCAATTGGGATAATAAGCCTGTTAGCGTTTCTAGTTCTCTCGGAGTTCAATATGCAAAGAAAAATAAAAATGTTCAAGTTATATTGTCTGTCAATTCTGACGATAAAAATCAGCCATTTATCTTTAACATAGTATTAGCAGGTCTTTTTGATTTTCATGAGATTCCTAAGCCAAAGGAACTTGAAAAGATAGTAAACATTAATTGTGCAGCTATTCTTTTTCCGTATGTCAGAGAGATTGTAGCGGATTTAACGAGCCGTGCAGGTATTTCTCCATTTCATATGCCTCCTGTTAATTTCATTAATTTCTATGAAAAGTTAGAACAATCTCGCAAGAAATCCACTAAGCAAACTACGGTGAAAAAGAAATAATATCTCACGCCGCTAATTCCCCTGTAAAGGCCCTTTGCATGAGGCTCTGGAAAAGTTCATCCAGTTTTTTCCTGCTCTCTGCCTGTCTTGCTTTCTCTGCCTCAATGTCTTCGACAAGTTTTGCGAATTCCTGCTGGAGAGGGAGAGGAGGAAGGAAAATCTTTTGACGCAAAATGTCTTTTTGGCCAACGGTAGTCATTGTTGCCGTTTGTGATGTATTAACAGTATATGTTCTGACACCAGGGTGATTGAAGTAAATGCTTGCATACAATGGATTTAGAGCTTTTTTGTTTAACCGAGCCATTATTGTATGACATTCAAAGACAGTTGGTTCCTTTAAATCTAACGCAACAACACACTTTGCGACCCCCTCCTTTTTTAGTGAAGACCTACAAAAGAATAAATCGCCATCTTCAATTAAATATTTTTGTAATTCTTCTTGTGTTACCGATACCCGATCGAGCTTTTTCATATCCACTTTATACTCTGCAAATAAATCGACAACATTAATTAAGGGCACACCTGAGCCAAATTCGCTTGGCCTTTTAAAAAGACCGTTTTTAACAGATAATGTTACATCCTTCAGCTTTTTTACTTCCCATCCCTTCGGATTGTTTGCAGGGTCGCCGAACATCTGGACAAAGAGCGAGGGTGTGAGGTCGTTCATCTTCTCATCCGCCTGCCTGCGGAGCTTTCGTAGATTGTCAGCTTCTTCCAGAATCTCAACGATTTTGTGCTGAGTGGGGAGAGGAGGGAGGGGGATTTCAAATTGCGAGAACTGAGACTTATTAATAATAGGCACTACTGGCGCATTTGTAAAGCGCTCTAATAAAAGCTTTCTTTTGAAAATAGCATAGGCAAGGTATTTGGAAATAATTCTTGCGCTATTTGTCACAATAGCATTTATTTGTTGATTAAAGGAGGCTTCTTTTTCAATAATGCCAACCTTACCAATTGTACCAATGCAAGTTACCAATACAGCCGCAGAAGGAGCTATACGTGCATATTTAGAACCCTCTTCACTTATAAAATCCTTCGATTCTGTTAAGTCTGTTATTGCATTTTGGTCAAAATCATCAGGCTTAAAAAAGTTGATATGTCGCTTGTTGTAGAAGATGTCCTGCTTTTTTGATGGGGTATTTCCAGTAATAATTTCTCCAACCTCCCCCAATCTCACCCACTTCCACCCTTTAGGCAAAGTCTTTTGCATACTATTCTTTAACCTTATCCAATAGTCGTTTTAAACCTGAGCTTATTTTATCTTCCAACTCTAAGACCTCAGAAATAATAATCTGAGGTTCAGTATACTTGACCTCCTCATGGACATGAGGTTTGTAACGCCCGGCGGTAAGATTTAAATCGTTTTCGACTATCTCATCCTTTGAGGCATACCAGCTTCTATCACTCTCCGGCTTTGTCTCCCATTTTTCAAGAAGGTCTGGAATGTCGTTTTTATCCGGCTGAGGTGTCCGCTTATCATCAAGACTGTAGCCGTCTGCGGTGATTTCATAGAACCAGACCTTATCAGTCTTGCCGCCGCGCTCAAAAACAATTACAGAAGTCTTCACTCCTGCATAGGGTTTAAATACGCCTGACGGAAGGCTGATGATTCCAAGAATCTTGCATTCATCAAGCAGCCATGTCCTCAGTTTCTTATGAGCATTTGTTGAGCCGAACAGCACGCCTTCAGGAACAATTACCGCCGCCTTGCCCTCTGGCGCAAGATGTTTGTAAAAAAATTCTCCGAAAAGAAGTTCTGTCTTTGAGGTCTTCAGGTCAAAGTCTTCAAGAATTGCCTCTTTGTTAACATTGCCTGCAAAAGGAGGATTGGCAAGGATGATGTCATATTTTCTTTCGTTCGGATTCGGCAACGTCAGAGGGTCGTGATGCCTGACATTCGCGTTTTCAAGCCCGTGAATATAGAGATTCATAATCGCAATTTTCACCATGTCGGTATCATTGTCATATCCTGTAAGAGCATGCATCTTTAGAAACTCGTGCTGATCCGGCCTTAATTTGTCGCCCGTGATGTGCCCCTCCTGCTTGACGTCTTCACTGGTATTCTGCGCCATGATATGAAGGTATGCCTGAATAAGAAAACCCGCTGTCCCGCAGGCCGGGTCAAGAATATACTGCCCTGATTGCGGCTTGATTATGTCAACCATCATCTTGATGATATGCCTCGGTGTCCTGAATTGGCCGTTAGTACCTGAGATAGATATTTTGCTCAAAAGATATTCATAGAGGTCGCCCTTGACGTCGGTATCGTATTTCTGAGAGTCGTTGTAATCCATGCTGTCAATGATTGAAACCACAGAGCGTAAGGTAGGCCGATTGAATATCTTCAGATGCGCCTGTCTGAAAAGAATTTTGCCCATTGGCGAGAGATTGGGAAGTTCATGGAATTTTTCAAAGGCTTCTGAAAGGGTTACGTAAAGTGGATCGCCGGAAAGGCGGGCAACCGTCCTCCAGCTATATTTTGCCAAGGAGTTGGAGAAAATAGGCGCATAGATATTCCCCATTATCTTCTGCAATTGCTCCTGCTTTTCATCCATTTCTGTGAGACTTTTAAGGAACATCAAATAAGTGATTTGCTCAATAGATGTCATAGGGTTATTGACACCACCAGCAAACAACTCATTCATCAATTGATCAACACTTTGTTTTAAACCAGAGTTAATAAAATTTGTCGGCATGACCTACTTCATCCTCGCAAGCTTAAAGGGCGGGCTTTGCCGTATATTAAAGAAAATTGGTTTTGTCTTTTCTCCGAAGGCTGCGATATAGGCATCTGTACCGCCATAAAATTTAAACGGCTGGTTTTCAAGAAATTTGAAATCGCCTTTTTCAAACTGTTCTGCATATTTTGGGCTTTGCACAATTTGTTCAATAAGAACTCTCAGTAATCTGATCTGCATAAGATTGAGACTGTATTCAACCTTCAGGAAATCAATCAGCGCCTCCATCTGTTGGTATGGTGTAGGCAGTTTCCCGATGTCCAGCGCCTCTTTAATAAAATCTGTGATGTCCGCAAAAATCCGATAAACCTTTGCGAGATTGGTTTCATTGAAGTATTCAACAGGACGATTTAAGACCTCAGTATTCAAATATTCCATAAGCTGGTCTGTAAAGTTATCTGTTTTGGCCGCTTCCACAAGGTCGGGTTTTATTTTCGCAACCTCTCTTATCTTTTCCTCCCATTTGTTCTGATACAGCATGCGGTCTACCTTTTCTCCTTCAGGGCCTACCTCTATAAACTCAGTCATTACCAGCATATCCGGAGATTGAGAGACAAGAAGCCCTTTTTCTGCTCTGCGTTCTTCCGGTATCTTTTTGGAATACTCCGCTATATCTTCTGCACCGACAGGCGCCTCAAAATCGGGGGCTGGCAATGGTGCATTGAAATCGTATTCTTCTTCAAAATACTCAACAACTTCACAAAAATCATGGATGATAAAATGAGTTTTCTGGGTTCCATCAGAAAATGAATAACGGCGGGTTCCACGGCCTTTTATTTGTATGTAATTTGTAGACGAAGCGATAGGACGGGCAAGGACAATGTTTAATATCTCTGGACAGTCATAACCAGTTGAAAGCATATCAACAGAAACAGCAACTCTTGGCCAGTAGTTTTCATCTTTACGGAATGCCTTGGCGAAATCCGAAGCTCCTTTTACTCTTGAAGTTATGACCTGTGCAAACCTCCCATTTGCTTCAGGCATAAGGGCATTCAATTCCTTTGCGAGTGCGCCCGCATGATCCTGAGATACAGCAAAGACGATAGTTTTGCCCATTGAGCCATCAGGAGTTTTTAACGCATACTTAAGAAACTCCTCGCATATAAGCCTGTTCCTGTATGGCACATTGACCTTTCTCTCAAGTTCTGAAATGGCGAATGTATAATCTTCACCATCAATATCAACGTTCCAACCCTCTTCGGATACAGACTCTCTCGTTATGAGAGAATAAAGCTTGTATATTTTTGGAGGCACGAGATAGGGGCCGGGTTGCGGCGCATTCACGGCATCCTGAATGGAATATCTGTATGTCGGTTCTCCCGCCTCGCAGCCAAAGTGTTTGTAAGTGTCTCTCATCATGCGGTATTCAAGCGCCTTTGGATTGTTTTCGCTCAGTTCTTCAATATCAATATTTTTGAGGAAATCCTTCGGTGTTGCAGTAAGCCCTATTCTTGTTGCCTGAAAATATTCAACTACCTGACGTGGGAGTTCTCCATAAATTGAACGGTGACATTCATCGTTAAAGACAAGGTCGAAATATCCGGGCGTGAAATCTTCTTTATAGTGGATGTTGAGGCTCTGAATGGTAGCAACAACCACAGAGGCCCCGCCCCATTCTCCATGCTTTCCCGGTTTATAGCGGACGCTCTTAATATTTATCACGAAATGCAAGCTGAAAAGCTTCAAGCGCCTGCTTTGCAAGCTCAATTCTATCAACAATGAATAATACACGCTCTGCCTGATGCGATTTTAAGAACCTGTCGATTATTGCGGCGGCGAGTCTTGTCTTGCCCGTGCCGGTTGCCATTTCAAGCAAGAATGCCCTTTTGCCTCTGTCGTATTGTGCAACAATAATATCGCTTGCCTCTTTCTGATATGCTCTGTCAGCAATGTCGAGCAGATGTTCAACCTGAGATAGAGGCTTTCTAACGAGTTTTAAATCTGTTCGCCTCTGGAGGTCGTCAGGTGATATAAAACGCTCGATAGGTCGCGCATCACCTTCATCAAGATCCCAGAAATAAATCTGCTCTGAGTTTGCGAGGAAAATATATTTACATCCGTGCGCAAGGGCATAGCCGTGTGCCTGTCCTTTTGCAAGATAGACATCGCCTTGATTGTCGTCCTTCGCTTCTAAAACAGCAAGGTTCTGCCCCTTTCTTCCTAAGAGAAGATAATCAGAAAAGCCTGCGCCGCAATGCTGTTCAGTGAGGACATTCTTATCCGGGCCTTCGAGTTTCCAGCCAGCCTCGATCAGCTTTCGGTTAATGATTATCCTTGCGTCTTGTTCTGTCATAGTTTTAACTGATTAAACCTACGCCACATTTTATACTAAAGCACCTGATTTTTTCAGCACGAAAAAAGAGCAGGAGATTTCTATTTTCTGCTCTATGGAATTACCGCACTATATAATTTTCAGCTTCGCATCAAGCACCATTGCGCCCTTTGGATAAAGCGCAACAGGATTTAAATCAATCTCTTCAACATACCCTGATGCTATTATTTCGGATACTGTGAGGATTGTTTTTATGAGCGCAACTATATCAACAGCGGGCTTTCCGCGGTAGCCCTCAAGAAGCCTGTATCCCTTCACCTGCTTAATGAGCCAGAGAGCGTCTTCTTCTTTTAAAGGCGCAAGGGCAAAGGCAATGTCTTTGAAAAGTTCAACAAACACCCCTCCAAGACCGAACATCACAACAGCCCCGAACTGCTTATCAATCACACCGCCTATGATGACCTCAATCCCCTCGTGAGCCATCTCTTCTATAAGCACACCTTCTGCATTCTCAATTCTCAGCAGTTCTGAGACAGCCTTCTTTAGCTCAACATCATTCTTCAACCCTAACCTGATACCGCCCGCATCGCTCTTTGATGTTATTTTTGCGGATGACACCTTCGCCGCAAGCGGATAAGCAAGGGTTGCAGAAGGAATATACCCGTCTTTGTCTACAAATATGCCGTTAGGAACAGTAAGCCCAAGGCTTCTTAAAAACACCTTCACTTCATGCTCAAGAAACACCCTTTTCCCTTTATGCTTTTTCAAAAAGGAAACCGTGCGCTTCAGAACAGAATCATCACTGGCTGTCATGGATAAAGTTTACCATAACACATAAAAAATGACTTCGCTTTTAATGAACTGTTATGGTAGAATTTTACCGAGTTAACTATTCTCTATAAAACCCTAAAGAGGAGGAAATATGAAAAATTAATAATCTTAATTTCGTACATGCTGTGTGTTGCCGCGCCTGCCTTTTCACAGGAGCTTTCAGGCCTTGACATCATGAAAGAGCAGAAGAAAAGGCACGAAGCAGCCCAGGAATATGAAAATATAAAGATGGTGCTTGTTGACAGTTCAAACAATAAAGAAACCCGCGAATTAAAGCGCTATGCCAAGAAAGACAGTGCAGGGCTTTTTAAATATCTTGCACGCTTTGAGGGGCCTGCCGATATAAGAGGGACAGCGCTGCTTACATGGGAACAAAAAGACAGAGAAGATGACCAGTGGCTTTACATGCCGGCATACGGACAAAAGCTTAAGAGAATTGCAGGCGGCAATAAGAAGGGATATTTCATGGGCACTGATTTTTCCTATGAAGACCTCAGGCCTGAAAAACTTGAGACCCACACATACGCTGTCTTAAAGAAAGAAAAATACGACAATCAGGACTGCTATGTTATTGAATCCCTGCCGTCAACAGATGAAGAAAAGAAGACCACCGGATACGCAAAACGGATTTTATGGATTACCACAGACACCTTTGTTACCCTGAAGGTGGATTTCTATGACCACAGCATGAAACTTCTCAAGACACAGACCGCGCATAATGTAAAACCGATAAAAGGAAAGCTGATGCGCGCAGACAAGGTATTAATGACACACCACCAGAACAAACATCAGACACTGATGGGATTGGTAGACCGGAAGATAGACGGCAATATAGACGATTCAATATTCACAGAACGCGCAGTGACAAGCTTCAAATAAAAAGCCGCCCCTCGCACAGGGGCGTGGATTGAAACAAATAAAAAGGGGAATACGGGGAAAACATGGAAAAGCTTGTCAGATTTTCATACGATAAACCGTGGATTATAATCCTTATTACCGCTTTACTGACTATTGCCCTTGCCATACCCGCGCTTCAGTTAAAGATAGATGTCTCAAGCGACAGGTTCATGGCAAGGGACACGCCGGAAAAGAAGAGATATGAAGAAACTAAAAAGGTCTTTGGCTCTGATGTCCTCTCTTTCGTTTATATAAGAGATTCCGACCTTTTCACTGAAAAGAAACTCAGCCGCCTCCGCGTGATGTTTGACCAGCTTGCTAACATGAAAGGTGTCGAGAAAGCTGAAAGCCTGTTCACAATTAATAACATCAAGGGACAGCAGGGCATGATTGATACAGCTCCGCTCCTTGACATAATACCCGGAGATCCAAATGAACTGCTGATAAAACAAAAAGACGCCATTGAGAATCCGGTAATTTACAGAAATTTCATTTCTCCTGACGGAAAATCCACGGTTATCTCCCTGTATCTCAGCAGGGATAAAAAAGATGATAAGTTTGACAGTCGAATCAAAAAAGACATAGAAAAGGTTACAAGCGAATATAAAGGTGATTTTCAGGAAATATTCCAGACAGGCGCTCCTTATGTGAATACATCTATGTCGGAATATATCGTTGACGACCAGCTTGTTCTGGTGCCGATTGCTGTTTTTGTATTGCTTTTCACTATTATGCTGACACTCGGCAACTATCACGGAGCAATAGTGCCGACAATAAATGCCGCAATAAGTATTTTTTGGACGTTTGGCTTAATGCGATTGCTGAGCATACCGATAAATCCCCTTACTGCTATAGTGCCCGCTATTATGATTGTTATAGGCTCAACAGAAGATACACATATGGTCACTGAGTTTTTAGAAGCCACTTCCAAGGGCGAGCCTCCGAGAGAGGCTGTGCTTATCGGTATAGGCAAAAAGCTCGGCATGGCATTTTTCTTAACCGCGCTTACCACAGTTATCGGTTTTGGCACGATTGCCTTTACTGATGTGGTTATCCTGCAGGATTTCGGAATAGCTTCAGGCATAGGGTTTTTCCTGAACTTTTTCATAACAGTAACCATGACGCCGGTATATCTCAGGTTTTTCGGCAAGTCCATTATGGCAAGAGGGTTCCATAAAGACACAAAAGGCAGCAAGCTTCTTGAAAAAATCGTGCATAAAGTAATCTACTGGGGCTATCAATACAGAAGAAGAATAATAATCGCAAGCTCTTTTGCCCTGATAATCTCGTTGATTGCTTCAGCTTTCATATATGTCAACAATGATGTCATATCATACTTTAAGAAAAGTTCTCCTATTGTAAAGGCTGCCGAAAAAATGCATGAAAACCTGTCGGGGCAGAATATCTTTTATGTCGTCTTTGAAAAAGATACGGGTGATTTTAAAAGCGCAGCCAGCCTTAAAAAGATAGAGGAGGCTGAAGCATACCTGAGAAACCTAAAGGTATTCGATACAGTGCTAAGCCTCCCCGACTACATATCACTCGTAAACAAAGGGATGCAGAACGGAGACCCTGCATTTCACAAGGTCCCTGACTCTGATAATTTGATATCACAATACCTGCTGTTCTTCCAGCGGAATGACATAGAGCGGTTCGTCTCAGGAGATTACTCTAAAGTCAATATCATGGTTCGTCATAATATTAATTCTTCCACAGAGTTAAATAATCTTGTTGAAAAAATCAAAAAAGATTTAAACAGCGGACGTTACGGCAAATACAGCAATGTTTTAATTACAGGCGAAGGAATTTTAATTGCAGATGCCGCTGAGAACTTTATATCAGGACAGCTCACATCTCTTATTTCAACAGCCGTAATGATAGCTGCAATAATGGCGTTCCTTTTTATGTCATGGAAAGCAGGATTGATTGTGCTAATACCAAATCTGCTTCCGGTTGCCATATTCTTCGGCCTGATGGGAATTGCGGGAATTCCATTAAATGCGGGGACTGTTATGGTGGCGGCGGTTACCATTGGCATTGCCGTTGATGACACCACTGTATTTATGGTTCTTTACAAC
Source organism: Nitrospirota bacterium (assembly GCA_016195565.1). Taxonomy (NCBI): domain Bacteria; kingdom Pseudomonadati; phylum Nitrospirota; species Nitrospirota bacterium. Next base: position 63,237 of record JACPZK010000021.1, read on the forward strand.
CAGAACCTTAAAAAATACGGTGATGAAAAAAAGGCGCTTGAAGATACGCTTATCGCGGAAATCAAACCTATATTCATTTCAAGCGTCTCGCTGGCAGTAGGGTTTGGGACCTTGGTCTTTTCGAAGTTCGTTCCCATAGTTCAGTTTGGCGCTCTCAGCGCATTTGTTATGGTCATCGCAGTTGTTACGGAATTGTTCATAACCCCTATGACGCTCTCATCTGTACGCCTTATCACTTTGTGGGATGTTATCGGCCTTGAGCTGAGAGACCGGCTCATCAAACAGTCCTTATTGCTTGAAGGCCTGAGCAAGTTCCAGATACGGCGGCTGATTCTGATGTCCCACATGCAGGATGCTAAGGCAGGAGAGCAGATAATCCGTGAAGGCGATGCGGGAGACAAAATGTATCTCGTTGTGGACGGTGAGATGTCCGTGTCTAAAGATGTCAATGGCAAACGGGCGTCTATTGCCACATTGGAACCTGGCGATGTATTCGGAGAAATTGCGCTTGTAAGCAGTCAGCCGAGGACAGCTGATGTGTTTGCTGTAACTAATGCAAAGCTTTTATCGCTTGACTGGAAAACACTTGAGAGATTGCGCCGCCTGAGCCCGTTCATCACTTCAAAGCTTTTCCTCAATATCTCAAAGATTTTAGGAAACCGCCTTATAGAAACTACGGACAAAATGGTATGCCGCATATAAGATTCTGTTTAACAGCCATCATATTTATTCTGTTTTCAACAGTTGTTTTTGCACAGGACGAAACCCCGAAGGCTGACGACCTTGATGCGTTGCTGTCATCGGACAAGCCTGCAAAACAGGAAGAAAAAAACCCTTTTTACAATGCCTTCAAACAGGCGAAATGGACCTGGAATGCAATAGGATATAATTTCACAAAGCACAACGAACATCAGGACCAGGGCAGGGGGGACGATACAAAGTTCAGGCAGTTCTACACGCAGTTATTAATGGATACATGGCTGGAGCTGATGAAATATGAAATTAAGGTTGATCTGCTTCTGCAGTACGGCTCTGAAAAAGACCAGTACGGCCCAAGCCGGGCTGCATATTTTTCACAGTTGTATGTAAAGAAAAAACTTGAAACATCAGATCTTGTCTTTGGATATAAATACATAGAAGACGGAATAAGCACGCTTTACTCTCCGGCAAAACGCATCGCAAAGTATGACGCTGGCCATCCCACAGACCCGGACAAACTGGGAGTCTGGCAGGCGTCATGGACGTATTATTACACCGGAAACAACAGTACGGAGTTGAGGCTGCTTCCCTATTTTCAGAAATCGCGGTATCCGCCTGAAGCTTCGCGATGGAGCGCAGGCAAAGGCGACTATGACCTCGTTGATTCGGATATCCCAGGTCAGGTTGATACGGACTATCAGATTACAGAAAAGAAAATACGGCACCATCTGACTGATTCAGGCTTTATGGCCAAGCAGAAAATGACAGTTGAAGGCGTTGATTTTTTTGTAAGCGCGTATGAGGGATACCTGCCAACCCCTGTGCTTAAGCGCGTGAGTTCCAATCAATATGAGAAACAGTATATAAAGGGCGGCATTATTGCAGCAGGATTTTCCACAGTGCAGGGCAAATGGGAATGGCACGGCGAAGGCGCATGCGAAATTCCTGAGAACAGGAAAGAGGATACTTATATCAACTATGTATTTGGAACCGAATACGATCTCAATACATTTATGAAGATTGACGTTATAGACTCTGCCAAGCTCATTGTTGAGTATTCAAACGAATGGGTGCTTGAAGACCAGAATCACCCTGACTATCCTGTAAACCAGCGGTCTTCGCGTTTCGGGCGCAATGCCATATACATACTTCAGAAAGTTGATATTAACGACAAGAATAAGATGTCTTACGGCGCCGCATATAACATTTCCAAAAAGGACAATACTCACCGCCTGACTTACGAGCGTAAATTTAAAGAGGGCAAATCCATAGAAACATTCTATGAGTGGTTTAACGGCGGAGAAAAAACACATTTCGGCCGGTGGAAGGAAAATGACCGGATAGTGGTCAAATTCACCAAAAAATTCTAAATTTCTTTAATACATCCTTGAAAAAATTAAAAGGAGGAGCGCCCTAAATATTACCTGCTTATCATTGCTTTTATCCTCTATGTATGAAAGAATAATTTATAAAAGAACCTTCTGGTCCGGAGGATACGGATTTTATGCTTCCAGAAAAACTTAAAAGGATTGACGAAACAAAAATAGAAGTTCCGGCTGATTACAAGCCCGGAATGAGGGTTAAAGGGATTATTTATGTTGACGAAGTCCTTGAAAAAGACCTTGAATCCCAGTCTGTTGATCAGGTTGCAAATGTCGCAACACTGCCTGGTATTGTGAATGCTTCTATGGCAATGCCGGACATTCATTCAGGTTACGGGTTTGCAATAGGCGGGGTTGCGGCATTTGATTTAGATGAAGGGGTAGTCTCACCGGGCGGCGTGGGCTATGATATAAATTGCGGTGTGCGCCTCTTAAGAACCAGCCTGATGAAGAACGATGTTACGCCGAAATTAAAAGACCTTGTCGGAATACTTTATAATGAAATCCCTTCTGGAGTCGGCTCAAAGGGCAAGATACGGCTTACGCCTGACAGCGAAAGAAGATTGATGCTGAATGGCGCCCGCTGGGCTGTGGAAGAGGGATACGGAGAGATGTCAGACCTTGAAAGGATTGAATCAGGAGGGTGCATTGACGGCGCAGACCCTGACCTCATAAGCAAAAAGGCTTATGAGAGAGGAAGGGCACAGCAGGGGACTCTCGGTTCGGGAAATCATTTCCTTGAAATTCAATATGTGGATGAGATATACGATGAAAAATCTGCCAATGCAATCGGCCTGTTTGAAGGACAGGTTACTGTGATGATACATACAGGCTCGCGCGGATTCGGGCATCAGGTATGCACCGACTTCCTTGAAGTGATGGAGAGGGCTGTCAGCAAATACAAAATTGAACTTCCCGACAGGGAACTTGCCTGCGCTCCGTATAAAAGCCCCGAAGCACAGGATTATCTTTCTGCGATGAGGGCTGCCGCAAATTATGCTTGGGCGAACAGACAGTGCATAATGCATTGGACAAGAGAGGCGTTTATGAGTTTTTTCAGTACAACACCAAGAGAATTAGGAATGAGCCTGATATATGACGTTGCGCATAATATCGCGAAGGTTGAAGAACATATTGTGAACGGCAGAAAGAAAAAACTGGTAGTCCACAGAAAAGGCAGCACACGGGCCTTTCCGCCGGGACATCCGGACTTGCCTGATGTGTATAAACAAATAGGCCAGCCTGTTTTGATACCCGGTGATATGGGAAGGGCATCGTTTGTACTTATAGGGACAGAAAAGGCGATGAGCGAAACATTCGGCTCAACATGCCACGGCGCAGGAAGGGTGATGTCAAGGCATCAGGCAATAAAGAAGGCAAAAGGTCGGGCTATATGGCGTGAGATGGAAGACAAAGGCATAATAGTCCGCTCTGCAGGACGAGAGACGCTTGCAGAAGAGATGCCGGAGGCATATAAAGATGTCTCGGATGTGGTTGATGTTGTTCACAAAGCAGGAATATCAAAAAAGGTTGCGAGATTAAGGCCCCTCGGTGTTATTAAAGGATAGAAATCTGATATAATCGTTCTCAATGAAAAATATCCTCTCTATTATCCCTCTCGGCGGTGTTGAGGAGATAGGCCTCAACATGACTGTCATGGAATACGATGATGACCTTATCATTGTGGATGCCGGGCTGATGTTCCCTGAAGAGGACATGCTCGGCGTTGATTTTGTCATTCCTGATTTTTCTTACCTCATCGAAAACAAGGATAAGATAAAAGGCGTGGTGCTCACTCACGGGCATGAAGACCACACAGGCGCACTGCCCTTTCTTTTAAAAGAGATTAATGTTCCTATCTATGGTACTCCGCTCACACTCGGGCTTGTTAAAGAGAAACTGAAAGAACATTCTCTTGAGAGTGCGAAGCTCATCCCTGTCAAGCCGAGGGATGTGGTGAACCTCGGAGTGTTTTCAGTAGAGTTTGTGCGTGTGACCCACAGCATTGTTGACGGTGTGGGATTGGGGATAGATACGCCTCTTGGAAAGGTTGTGCATACAGGAGATTTCAAACTGGACCCGACGCCTGTTGACGGGCAGTTAATGGACTTTCACAAGTTTTCCGAATATGGAGAGAAAGGCACCCTCGTGCTGCTTTCTGACAGCACGAATGCTGAAAAAGGGGGATTTACATTTTCCGAAAAGGAAGTAAGCCGTGCGTTTGAGGACATCTTCTCAAAGGCGCACGGGAGGATAATAATTGCGACTTTTGCCTCAAACATACACAGGATTCAGCAGGCGATTGACGTTGCAGTAAAGTTTGGCAGAAAAGTAATTCTCTGCGGCAGGAGTATTGTCTCAAATGCGCAGATTGCCCTGGACCTTGGCTATCTCCGGATACCGAGAGAGACCTGGCTCAGGCTTGAGGATTTAAAAAAGCTTGAAGACAGAGAGGTAGTGATTATAACAACCGGCAGTCAGGGCGAACCGATGAGCGTGCTTTCAAGGATAGCTACCGATGAGCATAAAAATATAAAAGCCAAGCATGGAGACACGGTAATACTTTCAGCAAAGATGATTCCCGGGAATGAGCGTTCCATAGGAAGGATTATAAACCATCTCTTCAAGAGAGGCGCAAACGTTATATACGAAAAAGTTTCAGAGATACACGTCTCAGGGCATGCATCAAAGGAAGAGCTTAAGCTCATGCTTAATATGGTGAGGCCAAAATACTTCATACCCGTTCACGGCGAGTACAGGCACCTGGTATATCATTTAAATCTGGCTGAGAAGGTGGGCATTCCGAGAGAAAATGTATTTATACTTGAAAACGGCGAGAGGCTTGAGGTATCAAAAGACGGGGCCAAGAAAAACGGCAGGGTGAACTCAGGCAGGGTATTTATTGACGGCAAGGGAGTTGGAGATGTCGAAGACATGGTTCTTCGCGATAGACGGAGGCTTGCGTATGACGGTATTGTGCTTGTGATAATTGCGGTTGAGAAACTCACAGGCAGGGTTGTCTCCGGTCCTGACATAATAACAAGGGGTTTTGTATTTGAAGATGCATCGCCTGAGCTCCTCAATAATGTTAACAGCCTTGTCTCTGATACGCTGAAAGAACTTGGCAGGGAGATAATGTCAGACTCCTCTCTTGTTAAAGCCAAGATTAGAACTGCACTCAAAAAGTATCTCAGGAACACAATGGAAAGAAGCCCTATGATAATGCCGATAATATTTGAGGTGTAAGAATCTGTTATAATTACACAAATGTTAGAGGCGATAATTCTTGGAATTGTTCAGGGATTTACTGAATTCCTGCCTGTAAGCAGTAACGCATGGACATGATACTTCTCTTAAAAGGGCTCTTTCTGGGGATTGTGGAGGGCATAACCGAGTTCATCCCCGTCTCATCCACGGGCCACCTGATACTTGCCGGCAACCTTCTCGGTTTCGATGACGAAAAGGCAAAGGTCTTTGAGGTGTTCATTCAGTTGGGGGCGATCCTCTCGGTCGTATGGCTTTACAGGGAAAAGATCTTCGGCGTGGTGAAAGGGCTTCCTACACGTAAAGAGGCCCGATCTCTTGTAATCAAGCTTATCATTGCGTTTCTTCCGGCCGCATTCATCGGCCTGCTGACGCATAAGGCCATAAAGACTTACCTCTTCAACCCGATTACTGTTGCGGTGGCGCTCATTGCAGGAGGGCTTGCGATCTTGATAATAGAAAGGATGGACCACCGGTTACATGTGAAGGATGTTGATAACGTCACACTGAAACAGGCCATAGGAGTTGGGATCGCTCAGTGTCTGGCGCTCTTTCCGGGAGTTTCGCGTTCAGGGGCAACGATCATGGGGGGACTTATCATAGGGTTTGACAGGCTGGTTGCCGTAGAATTTTCCTTCTTTCTCGCTATTCCGACCATGTTTGCGGCAACAGGGTACGACTTGCTTTCGAGCCTTCACGCGCTCTCGCTATCGGACATCCCGCTCTTCGCCGTTGGTTTCGTTACATCGTTCTTCTCCGCGCTGATTGTCATCAAGTCGTTTCTCAGGTATGTCTCACGGCATAATTTTGCAGGGTTTGCGTATTACCGTATAGGATTCGGTTTGCTCGTCCTTGCCTTTTACTGGCACAGGGGATGGAAATTCTGAGATGGCTGTTCCTTTATTTTTTCAAGACACGCTTTGGATATTTTTGTGTATTATAGATTCATGCTTGCAGTTATAATCATTGGAGGGATATGGCTGAAAGGATAAAAAGGGTTAAAGACGAAGTCCTTGGCATAGTCTCAATCTTAGGCGGTATTTACATTGGACTGAGCCTTGTAACCCACAAAAAATGGGACCCTTCTCTTTTCACATTTACTAACTCTTCCACAAAGAACTACGGCGGTATAGTAGGAGCTTATATGGCAGATGCTTTGCTGATGATTATAGGCATATCAGCCTTTGCTATTCCGCTGTTTATAGTTGTATACGGCGTTAAGAGACTGTTCAGAAAAGAAGGCCACAGGATACATTTGATAGGCGCACTGCTTTTTGTCCTGTCTTCTTCCATCCTTTTGTCTCTGATGTCAGCCACGTTTAATCTTAAGGTTGAGAGTAATCCGGGAGGTATCGCAGGACTATTCATCTCGGATTTTACAAGAAATCTTTTATCCATACCCGGAGCGTATATTTTTTCACTGGCAGTATTCCTGTCTTCCATCGTGCTTCTCAGCCCGGTGTCATTGGTATCGCTTGCGTTGGGAGGCAAAAAGAAGGAAACAGATGAAGATAAACCTCCAGAAGAGCCATTTATTGAAGAGAACATTATTCAAGGCGCAGAATCTCCGGAGCCTTCTCTGACTCCGGGCAGCTCGGGGCAGTTTGAACATGAGGCGCCTTTATTTAAACCGGTAAATACAAAACCCAGAAGGGCAGGAGACTATACTCTGCCTTCTTTAGAGCTGCTTAATGTATATGACTCAGGGATAAGGCCGTCAAAGGATGAACTTCTGACAAGCTCTTCTCTGCTTGTACAGAAACTCTCCGATTTTGATGTAGATGGAAAGATAACGCAAGTGCAGGCAGGGCCTATTGTGACAATGTATGAGTTTGAACCTGCGCCAGGAGTGAAGATAAACAGGGTTGTTTCACTGTCAGACGACCTTGCGCTTGCGCTCAAGGCTCAGGGAGTAAGGGTGTCTCCTATTTCCGGCAAGTCAGCCATAGGGATTGAAGTTCCGAACAGGCTGCGCGAGACAGTATCCCTGAGGGAAATTGTGTCTGCCGACAGCTTTATGAAAAACCACTCAAGACTCACACTGGCGCTGGGAAAAGATATTTTCGGCAATCCTGTAGTTTCTGACCTTGCGAAGATGCCGCATCTTCTTGTTGCAGGGGCCACGGGCTCCGGCAAGAGCGTATCAATAAACTCTATGGTGATGAGTATTCTTTACAAGGCGTCACCGAAAGAGGTTAAGATGCTGATGATAGACCCTAAACTTCTTGAACTTTCCGCTTACGAAGGGATTCCGCATCTTATCTCGCCTGTCATAACAAATCCGAAAGAGGCGGCAGAAGCGCTGCGTAAGATGGTTTTTGAGATGGAGAACAGATACAGGCTGCTTGCTCAAAAAAGCACGAAGAACATAGAGAACTACAATAAAGTGGTTTCAGAGGAGGAGCAGCTGCCTTATATTGTTATCTTTATAGATGAGCTTGCAGACCTGATGTTTGCCTCTGCAAATGAAGTTGAGGATGCCATAGCAAGGCTTGCACAGATGGCGCGCGCCTCAGGCATACATCTGGTCCTTGCAACACAGAGGCCGTCGGTTGATGTTATCACAGGCGTCATTAAGGCTAATTTCCCGGCAAGGATCTCGTTCCAGGTTACCACGAGGATAGATTCAAGGACTATCCTTGATGGGCAGGGCGCTGAACAGCTTCTTGGCAAGGGCGATATGCTTTTCATGCTTCCGGGGACAAAGATAATGCGTGTACACGGAGCGCTCATCACAGAAGACGAGATAAAAGCCGTTACGGATTTTATCAGGTCACAGGGAGTCCCGGATTATTCCATATTCGAAAATATACAGATAGAAGAGCATGTTGATAACGAGCCCTCTGCCGAGAGGGATGAGATGTATCATAAGGCAGTGGAACATGCAGAGTCTGTGGGTGAAGTGTCCATATCGTCAATACAAAGGCGGTTTAAGATAGGTTATAACAGGGCTGCCCGCATTATGGAACTGATGGAGGAAGACGGGCTTGTGGGCTCTCCGAAAGGCGCAGGCAAACCGAGGGATTTCCTGAGGAGAAGAAGGTGATTAAAAAACAGTCGTCAGAGCAGCAGAGCAGCAGAGCAATAGAACAACAGTCTTCAGCGCAGAAATCTTTAACTACTGCGCTACTGCGCTACTACGCTATTGCGCTTATCTCTCTGTTCACTGTTCACTGTTCACTGTTCACTGCCTTTGCTGCAGATGATGAGGTTGCAAGGATTCAGGAGGCTTACAGGAATATAAGCGATATGAAAGCAGGCTTTGTCCAAAAGAATTATATGAAAGACCTCGGCAGGACAGACACATACAAAGGCGTTCTTTTTATAAAGAGGCCTTCAAAGATGAGATGGGAATACAAGGGTGATAAGCCGCAGGAGATTATAATAAATAACGATAAGATTTTGATATATAAAAAGGCGGAGAAACAGGCGTTCAAAAGCGCTTTCAGCAGACAGACATACGGTCAGGCTCCTGTGGCCCTGCTGAGCGGTTTTGGGAAGGTAAGGGAGGAATTCAACATAACCAAAAAAAATAAAAGGCTGGTTCTTGTGCCTAAAAAGCCTATGGGGAATATTGTTTCCGTGGAGATAGAAACATCTGATGATGACTTTCCTATAAAATCTTTTATAATAAATGACATGCGTTCAAACAGGATTGAGATACAGCTTCAAGATATTGAGATAAACACAGGCATTAAAGATGCGGCCTTTGACTTTTCTTTACCTGAAGGGGTGAACATATATGAGCATAATTTTTAAGGCTCTTAAAAAAGCTGAAGAAGAGACAAAGGTCGGGAGAGAGACAGTTAAAACGTCTCAGACTTATCGCGTCAGGAGTAAAAAAGCGTTTGGTATAATTATTCTCGGTATTGCTGTAATTGCGGCGTCGTATTTTGCAGGCATTTATCTGGCTAAAAATAAAACACTCTCAAAGCTTTTTATGAAGTCTTTAAGTAAGGCTGTAGATGTCAAGCCAAAGCAGCAGCCCGCAAACATTCAACCTCCGGCACTTCCACAGGCTCAAACACCAGCGCCTGTTTCTGAAGGCACGGATACAGTAAAACTTCATGAAGATGCGATAAAACAGATAAAAGACAAAAATTATTCGGCTGCTGAAAGCATCTTGAGAAAAGCAATTAGTCAAAAACCCGACGATGCAGTAATGCATAATCACCTCGGGCTTGCATTAAAGAATCAGGGCAAATATAAAGAGGCATTAACATCTTATGAAAAGGCTCTTAAGCTTAAGCCCGATTATTACGAGGCCATGAATAATTTAGCCGTAACCCACGAGATTCTCGGAGACAAAAAGAAGGCAAAGCTTTTTTATAAAAAGGCGCTTTCTCTGAAGCCCTCATATGCTGAGGCCCATTTGAATTATGCCCTGCTGCTTGAGGCTGAAGGAGACGGTCTGACAGCGGAGAGCCATTATCAGACCTTTCTTAATCTTTCGTCTGACGAATCCCTGAAAAACAAAGTTAAAGAGCGGCTTAAGGGGATTAAAAAGTAAGTCAGGCTGCGTCTCTGCTGAAATTGCAGGGCGCTCAGGAGGTTATTTGACGAAAAAGCCTCAGAAGAAAGAAGACATTGAAGCCTACCGGCATGAAACGGGCAAACGGAAAAATGCCGTGCCTGTAGGCCTTGCATCGTATGAAACAGTTAGAAAATAAAAAAGCAGTGGCGTCAATATACAGCCGTGTCAAGGAGATTCTTGAGACTGCAAGAAGCGGTGCATATCGTGCCGTCAATTTTACGATGGTTCAGGCATATTGGCATATCGGCAGAGAAATCGTAGAAGAAGAGCAGCGCGGCAAGCAAAGAGCCGAATATGGAGCAGCCCTCATTGAGGGACTTTCAAAAAGACTTACTGCTGAATACGGTCAGGGATTTAATAAAACAAATCTTTGGTATATGAAGCAATTTTATCTTGCTTTCCAGATTCTCCACGCAGTGCGTGGAGAATTGTCATGGACACACTACCGACTGTTATTAAAAGTAGAGAAAGACGAATCTCGTCAGTTTTATCTAAACGAATGTGTGCAGAGCAACTGGAGCACCCGCCAGCTTGAGCGCCAGATAAATTCTTTCTATTATGAGCGTCTCCTTTCAAGCAGGAACAAGAAGACGGTCAAAAAAGAAATCCGGAAACTTGAGCCATCCTTAAAGCCTGAAGATATTATTAAAGATCCCTATGTCCTCGAATTTCTGAATGTTAAAGAAAATATTCGTTTTCTGGAGAAAAACCTTGATTTAATCAGGGACACAGAGCCTGTCTAAAAACTCATAAAACAGCGCATTATATCATGATGAACTTGTTTCAGCATCTAATGAAATCAATGAGTTATGAGACCCTGAAATAAATTCAGGGTGACAAATTAATAGTTTTTAGACAAGCTCCACATCCCTATTATCTAAGCTATGAAGATGGATAGCCGCAAGGATTTTAATTGGCGAGCGGGAATATGGCTTTTCGCCTCGGCGAATCGATGAGGCTTTAAAATCAGTTGAATCGCAGAATGTGGTGGAACTTGAGATATGAAATTATCGAGACATGCAAGGAATAACATTAAGCTCTATGAAATAGCTGATGATGACATTCGCAAAACTATAGAATTTCCTGATATTATAGAGAAAGAGAGCTTGAAGACTATAGCTATAAAGAAATTCAGCGGCAAATATTCAGGCTATCCGCTAAAGGTAGTCTATGAAAAAAGAGAAGAGGAGTTGTTTGTTATTACTACATATCCTTTAAAGAAAAAACTGTGGAGGTAAGCTATGAAAGTAAAATATGACAAAGAAGTTGACGCTGCATACATACAGTTGTCATCCAAAAAGCCTGAAGGCGGCGTTGAAATGGCAGAAGGGGTTATTCTGCATACGACTGCTAAGAACGAGATTGTCAGCATCGAAATCCTTGATGCAAGCAAAAAATTCCCTGTAAGAAATCTCTATAAGCTTGAAGTGAGCGCTGCTGCAAGTTAAATTAGAGGTTACTGAGGATATTCTGATGCCTTTATCGCTGCAACAGCAATAGATAAAAATGCAGTCCTTGTTCACAAAGACCCAGAGCTTGAGGTTATTTCAAAATATACGGAGACCTTAGAGTTGCCGTATAAATAGTGAATCAAAGACTCCGAAATTATTATTTGCTCTTATTCCCCAGAACGTCATCAACCCAGCTTAGCGCAGCAGACACTGTTGGAAACCCGATAGTGCTTGTAAGCAGAAGAAGTGCCTGGTATATTTCTTCTGGTTTTGCCCCTGCCTGAAGCGCCCTTCTTGTATGTGAATGAACAGCGCCCTCTGACCTGATGGCAGCCGCAGCAGCAAGCTGAATCAGATGAGAGGTTTTGCTTTTTATAGGGCCTGCTGTTTTTGCGGCCTTTCCAAGACTGTCAACAGCCTTGAAATATTTTTTAAATCTTTTTTTGATGCTCATATATTGCCCCGGAAGTTTAGCCATAGTCTCCTCCTTCAAAAAAGAAATAATCCTCTGTTCTCAAGAACAACAGAGGCGAATGTTAATTATATCTCTATCTTCAACCCCGCCGCCATCTTTGCAGCAAGGACGGTGTTATACATAAGCATTGCAATTGTCATAGGCCCTGCGCCTCCGGGCACAGGTGTTATGTAGCCTGCACGCTCTTTTGCAGCATCAAAATCCACATCGCCTACAATCTTTCCTTCCGGTGTAACATTTATGCCGATGTCTATAACCGCAGCGCCTTCTTTCACCATGTCGCCTGTAATGGTTTTTGCCTTGCCTATTGCAACGCACAGTATGTCTGCCCTGAGACATTCTTCCTTAAGATTAGGTGTTCTGCTGTGGCAAATAGTGACTGTTGCGTGTTTTCTGAGCAGAAGCAACGCAAGAGGTTTTCCAACAATTACGCTCCTGCCTACGATAACCGCATGTTTTCCTTTTGGGTCAATGCCGTATGCCTCAAGCATTTTCATTGCGCCGTGAGGAGTGCACGCAATAAATCCGGGTTCATCAAGCACAAGTTTTCCGAGGGCATCAGGCCCGAACCCGTCAACATCCTTTGCAGGAGATATATTGTTCATTACCTCTTTTTCATCAAGCCCTTTTGGCAGCGGAAGCTGGACAAGTATGCCATTTACCTTGGGGTCGCTATTAAGCTCGTTAATGAGTTTTATCAGTTCTTCCTGTGTTGTTGTGGCCGGTATTTTGTGGGCATAGCTTGCTATGCCTATTTCAGCGCAGGCCTTTTCTTTTGCTGCAACATATTTCTGTGAAGCAGGGTTTTCTCCTATAAGCACAACCGCAAGGCCCGGATGAATTCCTTTAGACTTAAGCTCCTCAATCTCGATCTTTAATTTAGCCCTGATATCTGCCGCTACTTTTTTGCCGTCAATTAATTGTGCCGCCATAATTCCTCCTTAATCTCTTTTCTTTATCAGTTCCAGCAGTTCTCCGCGTGTTGATTCCTTTGTCCTGAATATCCCTCTGACTGCTGATGTCACTGTTCTTGCCCCCGGTTTTTTCAATCCGCGCATACTCAGGCACAGATGCTCTGCATCAATAATTACCATTGCGCCTTTGGGCTTCAGCTTTTCCATAAGCATGTCTGCAAGCTGTGCCGTAAGACGCTCCTGCACCTGCGGTTTCTTTGCAAGGACTTCAACTGCCTTTGCGAGTTCTCCGATGCCTGCTATCTTGCCGGCGCTCGGTATGTATGCAACATGGGCCTTGCCTATGAAAGGCAGGAGGTGGTGTTCGCATACAGAATAAAAAGGAATATCTTTTAAAAGTACCATCTCATCGTGGCTTTCGCCTTCGATGTGTTTGAGTATCTCCTCTGTCGGAGTCTCAAGCCCTGAGAATATTTCTTCATACATCTTGGCGACGCGTGAGGGAGTGTCTTTGAGCCCTGCTCTTTCAGGGTCCTCACCGATGCCTTCAAGTATAAGCCTTACACCTTTTTCTATTTTTTTGATGTCCAAACCAGCGCCCTCTTATCTTCCCCTCAGACAATGCAGTCGATGACTTGTAGAGCGGGTTTAAAGTTTAACATTTATGAATATTTGGTGTCAAAGACGCAAATAAGGTAAAATACCTCAGATGAAAATAAGAATTTATACAATACACAAGGAGATGCTCAAGGAGCTGGTCCTTACATTTCTTTTAAGCCTCATCGCTCTCAATTTTATTCTTATAATGGAAAAGATACTCAGGCTGAGCAGACTGCTTTCCGTTGTAGGCGCATCTCTTTTTGATATGTTGAAAATAATACTGTATCTCCAGCCTCCGATGTTGATTCTAACACTGCCGATGTCTCTTTTAATGTCAACTCTCCTTACTTATGGCAGACTAAATACCGACAATGAGATAGTGATACTCAGGGCCAGCGGGATGACGTTTAAGGGAATAGCAGCGCCTGTGTTTATTCTTGGGATAAGTTGTTTTCTCACAGGCATGCTTGTGAGCTTTTATCTGGGCCCTGTCAGCATGATAAAGCTGAGAGAAACGATTTCAAATGTTATAACGACAAGGGCTCCTGCTGCGATAGAAGAGGGAGTTTTTACCACCCTGTTTAAGGATATTGTGCTGTTTGTGAAGGAAAAACCTGAGGCAGACAGGATGCGTGAGATATTCATATATGATGAGAGAAATAAGAAAGAGCCGAAAGTTGTGACTGCAAAGGAAGGCAGGATTTCCGCTGTGGATGGTATTGACATTGCATTCTATTTAAAGGACGGATATATGCAGATTGCAAGAGGCGGAAGTTCAACAGAGTTTTTCTTTGCCGGGTATCATCTGTCTTTAAACCTAAACACAGAACAGCCGGCGAAGAAAAACAGTGAACTTACGCCATTAGAGCTTTTGCGCGAGACGAACAACCTGTCGCAGCAGCAGGCAGTGCCTTTCTTCCTTGAACTGCACAGAAGACTCTCCCTGCCCTCTGTATGTCTGATACTCATGCTGCTGGGCCCGCCACTGTCTCTGTTTGCAGGGAAATCAGGCAGGCTTGGCGGCCTTACGCTTGGACTTTTTATATTTGCTGTTTTTTATGTGTTACTCATCTACGGGGAAAATCTTGCAAGGGCAGGGAAGATGCCTCACTATATTGCAGCATGGAGCCCGACAATTATCCTTGGGCTTTTCTCAATCGGTGTGTTTAAAAGAGAGGCTAAGAGGTAGCAATGCTGATAATACAGCGGCATTATCTCAAAGAGTTTTTTAAGGTTTTAAGCTTAATTGCAGCGGGGCTGGCCCTCATATTCAGCCTTCTGGACCTGATTGATAAGATAGACGACTTTCTGCCGTATAAGCCTTCTATAAAAAACCTTATGTTTTATGTGGTTTTCAATTTCCCCCGGTATCTTCTCTATCTTTTCCCGATGGCAATTCTTCTTTGTAGTTTGTTTGTCATCAGTCAGGCAAAGAGGAGAGAGGAAATAACAGCAATTAAGGCGGCAGGCGGCCGTCTTAGGACTCTGTTTATGCCTTTCCTGTACGGCGGCATAATCCTGAGTATCTTCAGTTTTATCCTTGGAGAGGCGGTAGTGCCTGAATTCTCAAAGAGGGCCTTCGAGCTTAAAAGTTCAATCATGAAAAAGGGCAAAAAGTTCTCATTCAAAGAAGGCACGATGTGGCTGAGGGCGGCAGACGGTTCTATAGTGAAGATAGGACTGTATATGCCGGATGAAAAGATCGCCAAGGATATCAGCATATTCAAACTCGGCAGCGAGCGCATAAGAGAAAGAATAGAGGCTGAGGAAGCGCGATGGATTGACGTCAAAGGCTCGGATGGCAAATGGGTGCTTGAGAATGTGACTGTATATGACATGGAGAAAGGCTCAATAAAAAGTCATAAGTCGCTTGAGTATCCGTTCATCGGCCCGCCTTCTGTGTTTGCCGAAGAGATACGGAAGCCGGAAGATATGGGCATAAAAGAACTCTTAAGGTATACAAAGAGACTTGAGGAGGCAGGATTCAAAAATCTGAAACTTCTGGTTGATTTGAATTCTAAAATCTCATATCCTGTCGTTAATTTCTTTATGGTTTTGCTCGGCATTTCCCTGCCGATGAGAGGGAAAGCAGGGGGAGGGCTTGCAACAACTGCTATTGGCATTTTTATAAGCCTTCTTTACTGGGTCAGCCATGCAATGTCCCTTTCAATGGGATATGCAGGAATAGTTCCGCCTATTATCGCGGCGTGGTTTGTCCCTCTGGTATTTGCGGTTATAGCTGTAAAATTCTTCAGAAAGATTCATGAATAAGAAGGGTAGTAACTTAAAAACCGGACATTTTCTAAATCGGGATTTGGGTGTTGCATTTCCTCTGTTGTTATTATTATCTTTACTAACTGTTAGAGGATGTGTTAGTATGACATCAGAATTTTAGAAGTTTTTGCAGTTGATGAGGCCACAAAGACTTTTATCTTTGTGGTTTTTTGTTGTGACCTTCTGAGATTTGAGTTTAAAAAAAGGAGGTAAAAGAAATGGCTAATGGAACAGTAAAGTGGTTCAATGACTCAAAGGGTTTTGGCTTTATCACAAGCGAAGACGGCAGTGATGTATTTGTCCACCATACGTCAATCCAAGGCAATGGATTTAAATCCCTTGCTGAGGGTGATAAGGTCAGCTTTGATACTGAAAAAGGCCCGAAAGGCCCCAAGGCAATCAATGTAGTTAAACTGTAATTAGACGGAAAAGGCTTCCTCAGGCTGAGGGAGCCTTTTCATCTTGATTTCAACAGTTCTGCCTTAATCTGCATTATCATTTCATTATTTCTGTCAATTTTTCTATAAACAAGAAATATCTCGTTTTTAATTGCCGTTCCACCCTTCCACAACATCTTTATTCTGCCTCTATTTAATTCTC